>USCP01000043.1 GCA_900553245.1 uncultured Peptococcaceae bacterium | reverse complement strand
TGAAGATGACTCCTGTCCAAGTCATTGAACGTCCGGTTGAAGCTATTAAATTGGCTCGTACCTTTACTGATGATGTTGAATTTTCCTGTGAAGATGCTTCTCGTAGTGAAGTACCATTCTTGCAGAAAATTGTTACAGCAGCGATTGATGCCGGTGCTACTACCATCAACTTACCGGATACCGTTGGTTATGCCGTGCCTTGGGAATACGGCCAATTTGTAAAAGATGTTATGGACGGTGTGCCGAATGCGGATCAAGCAATTTTTAGTGTTCATTGTCATAATGATTTAGGGATGGCTGTTGCTAATTCTTTAGCGGCTGTTCATGTAGGTGCCCGTCAAATTGAGGTTGCATTAAACGGTATCGGCGAACGCGCCGGTAATACTTCTTTGGAAGAAGTGGTTATGGCACTTGAAACCAGAAAAGATGATTTGCAATGTGAAACTGGGATTCGTACGACTGAAATTTATCGCAGTTGTCGCTTAGTTAGCCAAACCACCAATATGCCTATTCCGGCTAATAAAGCGATTGTTGGTCATAACGCGTTTTTGCATGAATCTGGTATTCACCAAGATGGCGTTTTGAAAAAGAGAGAAACCTATGAAATTATGGATCCGGCAAGTATTGGTTTGACGGTTGATAATTTGGTATTAGGGAAGCATTCTGGTCGTCATGCATTTCAAGTACGTATGAATGAGTTAGGCTTTGATTTGACCGGTGATGCATTGATGGAAGCTTTTGAAGAATTTAAAAAGCTCTGTGACCGCAAGAAAGAAGTTATGGATGATGACTTAATTGCATTGGTTGACGCGCAGATGGCAACTGCGGACGACTCTTATGTATTTGACCACTTGTATGTATTTACTGGTACTAATTTGACTTCTACTGCTACTTTGGGTGTGAAGTTTGAAGATGAAGTGAAGGAAATTGCAACATTGTCTGATGGTCCTGTGGATGCTGCCTGCAAAGCTGTTGAAGAAATTGTTGGCGCACAATATAAGGGGGCGTTTGATATGCAATCCTTCCGTATTGAAGCGATTACTGGCGGGACGGATGCTCAAGCAGACGTTAATATCAAGGTTAGCTATAAGAACAAAACCTTCAATGGTCATGGCCTTAGTACCAGCGTTTTGGAAGCGAGTGCAAAGAGTTATCTGAATGCAATTAACAAGGCCATTCATTGGGAACAAATGAACCATCATAAGGAGAACTAATATGGGAATGACAATGACTCAAAAAATTATCGCAGCACATGCTGGCTTGCCGGAAGTGCATGCCGGACAGTTGGTAACTGCGAAAGTTGATATGGTATTAAGTAACGATATTACTGGGCCGGTGGCTATTAGAGAAATGAATAAGGTAGGAATGGATTGTGTTTTTGATAAAAATAAAATTGCGATGATTCCTGACCATTTCTCTCCAGCGAAGGATATTAAATCCGCCGAACAATGCAAAGCAATTAGAGATTTTGCAAAAAAACATGAAATTAAACATTATTATGAAGTTGGTAAAATGGGCGTAGAACATTGTTTGCTGCCTGAACAAGGGATTGTCGGCGCAGGCCAACTGATTATTGGCGCGGATAGTCATACCTGTACTTATGGAGCTGTGGGTGCTTTCTCTACCGGTATGGGTAGTACGGATATTGCAGCGGCATTGATTAGTGGTGAAACTTGGTTAAAAGTACCAGAAGCCATTAAGGTTATTGTAACAGGAGAACCTACTAACCAATATGTATCCGGTAAAGATGTCATCTTATACCTGATTGGACAAATAGGTGTCGATGGAGCGTTATATCAAAGTCTAGAATTTGTTGGGGATGGTTTAAAATACATTTCTATGGAAGGTCGACTGACAATTGCTAATATGGCTATTGAATGTGGTGCTAAAAACGGTGTATTTCCTGTAGATGATATTTGTAAAGAATATTTAGCAGAACGTTTTGACGAGAATTACAATATTTATGAAGCCGATGAAGATGCCGAATACACCAGAGAAATCACTATTGATTTGAGTAAACTTGTGCCGCAAGTGGCATTCCCTCATTTGCCTAGCAATACACACCCAATCAATGAAATTAATAAGATTTCAATTGATCAGGTTGTTATCGGCAGTTGCACAAACGGTCGCCTTGAAGATATGCGTGTAGCCGGTGAAATCTTAAAAGGGAAAAAAGTTGCACCGTATTTGCGTTTAATTGTGATTCCTGGTACGCAAGCTGTTTATGAAGCATGCATGAAGGAAGGTATTATCCAGACTGTTTTAGATGCGGGCGGTGTTGTATCTACACCAACTTGCGGTCCTTGCTTAGGCGGTTACATGGGGATTTTGGCGAAAGGTGAACGTGCTTTAGCAACGACCAATCGTAACTTCATTGGTCGCATGGGTGACCCTGAAAGTGAAATTTATTTGTGCAATCCGGCTGTAGCGGCTGCGAGTGCTATTACCGGTTACATTACCAATCCAGAGGAGGTATAAGATGAGCATGAAAGCATGGAAAGTCGGTAATAATATCGATACAGACCTTATTATTGCTGCGCGATACCTCAATGACGCCAGTGATGAAAATATGAAAGCACATTGTATGGAAGACGTAATTCCGGATTATGCAAATACCATTGCAGCGGGGGACGTGTTAGTTGCCGGAAGTAATTTCGGCTGCGGGAGTTCTAGAGAACATGCGCCAATTTCTATTAAGGTAGCGGGAACAAGTTGCGTCATTGCAGAGAGTTTTGCACGTATTTTTTATAGAAATGCAATTAATATTGGACTTCCTATTATTGAATCTCCGGAAGCTGCGAAAGCAATTGATCAGGGCGATGAATTGGATATTAACTTTGAGGAAGGAATTATCCAAAATCTTACTAAGAATGAAAACTACCATTTTGAAAAGTTCCCAGAGTTTATTCAACAGCTTGTTGTAGCCGGGAACCTGTTGAATTATGTGAAAGCAAAGGTGAACAAATGAGTAGAAAAGTAGCAGTACTCCGTGGTGACGGTATTGGCCCTGAAATCGTTAATGCCGCCGTTGAGGTTGTTAAAAAAGTTGATGAAAAATATCAATTAGGTATTGAATTTACCGATGCGCTTTTTGGTGGCGCAGCTATTGATGCCTATGGAAATCCTTTTCCTGAAGAAACGAAAGCAATTGTAAAAGCGGCAGATGCAGTCCTTTTAGGGTCTGTTGGTGGGCCAAAATACGATGCGCTTCCACGTGAAAATCGTCCGGAAACAGGTCTTTTGGCTATCCGTAAAGAATTGGGCTTATATTGTAATATTCGTCCAACGAAATATTATGATTTTTTAGCCGAACGATTGGTTTTTAAGAAAGAAGTCGTGGAAGATGTTGATATTGTCATTTGTCGTGAGTTGACCAGTGGCATATACTTCGGCGAAAAGAAGCGCGAAGGGGATTCTGCGTATGACGTTATGAGTTATAACCGAGATGAAATTACTCGTATCGTTCGTGATGCGTTTGAGTTGGCAAAACAACGTTCTAAAAAACATTTAACTTCTGTAGATAAAGCCAATGTTCTTGAAACCTCTCGCTTATGGCGTGAAGTGGTCAATGAAATGGCAAAAGAATATCCTGAAGTTACTGTTGACCATATGTATGTTGACAATGCAGCTGTTCAATTGGTGTTAAATCCGAAGCAATTTGACGTGATTGTAACGGAAAATAGTTTTGGCGATATTTTAAGTGACGAATCTGCTGCGTTGGCAGGTTCTTTGGGCATGGTGCCATCTGCGAGTCTCGGTGGTTCAATTGGCTTGTATGAGCCTGCACACGGCTCGGCACCGGACATTGCAGGTCAAGGTATTGCCAATCCAATTGCAACCATTTTATCTGCTGCATACATGATGCGCTTGTCTTTAGATGCGCCTCAAGCGGCTGATGATATTGAACGTGCTGTACAATCGGCGATTGATGATGAAATCTGGACAGTAGATATTGCCAATGACCCAAGTAAGGCTGTGGGTACAAAAGAGATGACTAAGGCTATTATTGAGAGAATTTAATTGGACTTGACCAGCGTCAGTAGGCGCTGGCCTTTTTATGTCAGTATTTAGTGTTTTTTGTGATTTTTACTCGAAAAATAAAAGACCATAGTATATAATGAGTATGATTCCTGTCTTTAGAGGGGACGCTATGAAAATTAAAAGAATCATTTATAAATTTAAAGGACTTACGCGTCTACAGCAAATTATTGCCTGTTTATTTTTTTTGAGCTTCTTCTGGGTGCTGGCGAGTGGTGCTTATAGCATGATTCATCAACATTTGATAGAAACAATGACTGTTGGTGCGCAATATACAGATGTTGTCTACAGTGATTATGGTTTTATTCAAGCTGAGGAAGTCCTCGTAACTGCAGATAAATCCGGAGAAGTACAGACGGCTGTGGAGGAATCTGAGCGTGTTCCAAAGAATAATGAAGTCTTTACGATAATTTCCAGTGATGAAAAAGGTAAGCAGCATGAAACACACTACTATGCACCGATTTCGGGAATAGTAAGCTATCGTATTGACGGTTATGAAAAAATGACGGATATCAATGAAATTAAAAAGTTGGATTTCCGTGGATTATATGAAGAAAGTGTCAATGATGACAGAAAACGCGATAAAAAGGCAAATGCAGAAGCTGGAAAGCCTTACGCGAAAATTATTGATAATTTGCAAGAAACATATATATATATGTCTTATGACCCAGAAAAAAATGCTATTTTTGAAAAGGAAGGCGATGTTTTTCGTATTCGCTTTCCGGAACTTAATGAATCAACGACAGGAACTGTTGACGAAATAGTTGATAATGGAGAAGGCAAGAAATTTTGCAAAATATCATTAGGCCCTGTTAGTGAATCATTTTTAATGAATCGGGTTGCACAAACTGAAGTGTATCAAATCGAAACTGCCACGTTGAAATTGCCTAAAAAGTCTCTTGTTTATGCAGACGGAGATGCCGGTGTATATATTGTAAATAACGGTACGGTACAATGGCAGCGTGTAAAGGTTTTGCATGAAGGCGAAGAAAAAGTTGAATGTGAAACCCTAGCTGAAGGTACGGTTGTGGTATTAACACCAAAGAGGGTGTCACCCGGAGATGTAGTGAAAGGATCGTAATAAAAGTGTCAGTAGCTCAAAATCTTGAAACGATACATAATAAAATCGAACAGGCTTGTGAACAGCGTGTAGCTGATAACGGGCATGTTAAGCTTGTTGCGGTAAGCAAATACCATACTATTGAAGAAGTGAAGGAAGCCTATGCAGCTGGTCAACGTGTTTTTGGCGAAAATAGAGTTCAGGAGTTGTTGCCAAAAATTGAGGCAATGAGTGAATATGAAGGTGTAGAATGGCATTTGATTGGGCATCTACAAAAGAATAAAGTGCGTCAAGTTGTTGGCAAGGTAAGTCTTATCCAGTCAGTAGATAGCATCGGTTTATTGGAAGAGATTGAAAAACGTGCAGCACAGCATGGATGTGATGTAGACATTTTATTGCAGGTAAATGTTGCAAATGAAGAGCAAAAATCTGGGATTCCATTTGAAGATATTGATGCTTTTGTAGAGACAGTACCGAAAATGGAACATGTTTTCTTAAAAGGGCTCATGTTTATTGCGCCGAATCTGGATAATAAAGATGACTTGAGACCGTATTTTAAGAAATTAAATAATAAATTCCATGAAATTAAATGCAATGAAAACGATCATGTTGAAATGAAATGGCTTTCCATGGGTATGAGTGGAGATTATGAATATGCTGTTTCAGAAGGCGCCAATATGGTTCGCGTTGGTAGTGCGGTATTTAATTCATAATATTTGGAGGTAAATCATGGGGAGCTTTAAAGATAAATTAATGGGTTCATTGGGCTATCAAGACCAACCCGAAGAAGAATATCAATACGATGACCAATATGAAGAGGTTTACGAGGAACCTGAATATGAAGAAGAGCCTCGTCAAAAATCTCGTTTTGGCGGATTGGGTTTCAATCGTGCTATAGAAGATGCACCGGCAGATAATTATCAAGAATCTAGTGTTAATGCCGGTATGCGTATCGTGCTTTTGCAGCCGAATCGTTTTGAAGAAGCGCAAAATATCGCAAGCTACTTGCTTGACAACAAGGTGGTTGTGTTTGACCTTCAAGAATGCGATGTAGAAACCGCTATTAACATTGTTAATTTTGTAAGTGGTGCCATTTATGCTTTAAATGGCTCTATTCAAAAAATCAACGACCGTGGTGCTATTTTTGTTGCCGTGCCACCAAGTGTTTCCATGGATAATGAACTGCGTATGGGATTTGACGATGACAATTATGGTCTACACATTGCGGACTGGGTCAACAGAACCCATAGTAAATCTGAATTCCAAGATTAATGGGAGGCTAATAAATGGTAAGTAGTGGTGCTGTCCTCATGATGTATAGAGCGGTTCGACTCGCCTTTAAGCTGTATGAATTTATTTTAATTGCGCGTATCTTTTTATCATGGACGAATATTAGTCCGTATAATAACAAAATTGCGCGCTTTTTATGCGATTTGACGGACCCACTTTTGGTAAAAATAGAAAAGTATATGCCGGCGATGTTATTGAGTCCACTCAATTTTTCTCCCGTCGTTGCTTTTTTGCTTTTAAGTGTGGTTGAAAGTATTATTGTTCAATTGTTGTTTATTCTTATGTAAATTTGGTGAATGAATCATGCTGTCTTTTGAAGATGTTTTGAATGGACTGATTCGTCAAGTAACTGTTCAATGGCGCGATGTTTTGACGGATTTTATGCCTTTATCCGATTTGATGGCACACTATGATATGATCCAATATGCCGGTGTCAATTACCGCATTGATGGCGGTTATGATGATGCTGAGCGTGTACGTTTATTTATGACGATGCAAGATATTGAACCTGAAAGAGATGATATGAATATTCATATCATCTCTTTTTCTGGTAATACCAAGTTTATTGATTTTTCGCACCGAGATTGCCTTGGAGCATTGATGAGTCTGGGGTTTGAACGTAAATGTATTGGCGATATTATTGTGCGCGATAATGGATTTGATGTGCTAACAAATGGTGAGATTGATGATTATTTAATGATGAGCGATTTAACCATAAAACGTGTGCCGATGCGAGCAAAGCTGATAGATTTATCGGGATGGCAGGCTCCGGAACGTCGGCTTAAAATGGCGTCGTTGTTAGTACAACAAACTCGAACGGATGCAATTATTGCAAAAGCGTTTAATTTATCTCGTAATCAAGCGGTAGAAACCATTAAAGCAGGCTTGGTGCAATTGAATCATCAAGTGATGACCAATCCAAGCAAACTTTGTGAAGTGGGACAAGTCATCGCAGTGCGAGGTTATGGGAAGTTTGTGATAGAATCCATTGACGGAATAAGTAAAAAAGGAAAAATTAAACTGACAATAGGAAAATACGTGTAGACTTTCCTTGACAAAAATACAGTTCTTAAGTAAGATGTCAATGTAATATATAACACAAGCGAAGAACGGAACAGTTAACAGACCGATGTTTTCTAGCGAGTCCATGTTGGTGGAAGATGGATAAAACAACCTGTTATGTATCATCCGTGAGCTGCGACCTGAATAAATAAGTAAGGAAGCCGATTGATCCCCGTTAAGGATCCTGAGTGTTTATGGTTTTATACTGTAAATATGAGGGTGGTACCGCGATTCAAACTCGTCCCTTTTTGGGGATGAGTTTTTTTATTTTATGTGAGGTGTAAATATGTCAAACAAACAGGATGAAAAAGAGTATGGTGAAACATTAAATTTGCCAAAAACAGATTTCCCGATGCGTGGTAATCTTCCGAAAAAAGAACCGGATTATTTAGCTTTCTGGGAAGAAATTGATTTATACAACAAGGTGCAAAAGAAAAATGAAGGACATAAAAAGTTTATTCTTCATGACGGTCCTCCATATGCAAACGGTGATATTCACCTTGGTCATACCATGAACAAAGTTTTAAAGGACATCATTGTGAAATCCAAAACTCTTCAAGGGTATGATGCACCATATGTTCCAGGATGGGATACTCACGGGTTACCGATCGAGTTAAAGGCGATAGCAAGTGTAGGTCTCGATGCTAAGACAGATGATGTCATCGGTTTCCGTGATGCATGTGCTGATTATGCTCGAAAATACGTTGATATTCAACGTGACAGTTTCAAACGTTTAGGGGTTCGCGGTGATTGGGAACATCCATATTTGACCTTAGAACCTGAATTTGAAGCCAGAGAAATCGGTGTATTCGGTGAAATGGCAAAGAAGGGGTATATTTACAAAGGGACGAAGCCGGTTTATTGGTGCCCACATGACCATACCGCTTTGGCAGAGGCAGAAATTGAATATGGCGAAGAAAAATCTCCTTCCATCTATGTTCGCTTCAAAGTTAAAGATGCAAAGGGTAAATTTGCAGAAGACAATGCTTACTTCGTCATTTGGACCACCACTCCTTGGACCTTACCTGCAAACGAAGCAATCTGCTTAAATCCTGAATTTGATTATCAATTGATTAACTTCGAAGGCAACAAATATGTGTTAGCAAAAGAACTTGTTGCTTCTGTTATCGAAGCAATTGGCTTGCCTAGCGACTACACTGTTGAACAAGAATTCAAAGGTAAAGATTTAGAATATATTGTTTGCCAACATCCATTCCTCGATAGAGAATCTCTTGTTATCAATGGGACTCACGTTACCTTGGATGCAGGTACTGGTTGTGTACATACAGCTCCAGGGCATGGGGTTGATGACTATGTAGTTGGTCAACGCTATAATTTGCCAATCATCTCTCCATTGGATGATGATGGTATTTTGACCGAAGAAGCAGGACGTTTTGCTGGCTTATCAACCGATGATGCGAACAAGGAAATCTGCAAATATTTGGATGAAACTGGTGATTTGTTGAAGCTCAGTTTCTTCAAGCACCAATATCCACACTGCTGGCGTTGCGGCACCCCAACCTTATTCCGCGCGACCGACCAATGGTTTGCTTCCATCGATGGCTTTAGAGAACAAGCTCTCGATCAAATTGAAAATCACGTAACCTTTACTCCTGAATGGGGGAAAGAACGTCTTTATAACATGATTAGAGACCGTGGTGACTGGTGTATCTCTCGTCAACGTGTATGGGGTGTGCCAATCCCTGTATTCTATTGCGAAGACTGCGGTGAAACCATTCTTGATGACGCAACCATCTCCAGCGTACAAGAACACGTTCGCAAACATGGTACCAATTGCTGGTTTAGCATGACTGCGGAAGAGCTTATGCCGGAAGGCTACAAATGCCCTAAGTGCGGTGGTACTCACTTTAAGAAAGAAACAGACATTATGGACGTTTGGTTTGACTCCGGTTCCAGCCATGAAGGCGTGTTAAGAGCAGCTAATGAAGAATACTGGCCTGCAGACCTTTATCTGGAAGGTAGCGACCAACACCGTGGGTGGTTTAACTCCTCTCTTTGCACTGCTGTTGCATGCAATGGTGTTGCACCATACAAGAGTCTCTTGACCCATGGCTTCCTTGTTGACGAAAAGGGTAACAAGATGAGTAAGTCTAAGGGCAATGGTGTAGATCCTAAGGATGTTATTAAGCAACAAGGTGCAGATATCTTGCGTCTATGGGTAGCGTCCTCCGACTATCGCGGCGACGTTTCTGTTAGCGATGGGATCATTAAACAAGTATCAGATTCTTATCGTAAAATCCGTAACACCTTCCGCTTTATGTTGGGAAGTATTAATGATTTCGATGTAAGAAAAGACCGCGTACCATTTAACGAATTGACCGAATTGGCCCGTTGGATGATGTATCATTTTGTAGGCCTTGTTAACAAGACTAACGGAAGCTATAATGCGTATGAATTCCACGTAATTTATCGTGCAATCCATAACTTCTGCAACATTGACTTGAGTGCAGTGTACTTTAGTATTATTAAAGATACCCTGTATTCAAACAAAGTTGATGATCATGCAAGACGAAGCTGTCAAACCGTATTGTATGATATGTGTTTAGCCTTAGACCAAATTCTTTCTCCAATCCTCTCCTTCACTTGTGAAGAAGTATTTAAGTACATTGATATGGATAATAAACCAGAATCTGTACAACTCTGTGACTGGCCGGAATTTGAAATTGGTGAAATGGATGGCGCATTAGATCTTAAGTGGAAATCTCTTATGGGCCTCAGAAATGAAGTAACTAAATCTTTGGAAGTCGCACGTAAAGATAAGAAGATTGGTAATTCCATCGATGCAAAAGCAATTGTATATATTGGCGACAACCAAGGTGCTTTAAAAGAAGCCTTAGCTAATATGGATATGGCTGTTGAAGACTTCTTTATTGTGAGCCAGTTCGTTGTAGAAGACTTTGCAAATGCACCTGAGGATGCTGAAAAGGCAGAAGGCTTTGAAAACCTAGCTGTAAAGATTGATGCAGCAAGCGGTCATAAGTGTGCAAGATGCTGGAAGTATTCCGAAACTGTTGGTGCAGATCCAAATCATCCGGATGTGTGTGAACGTTGCGCAAGCGTCTTGGCATAAGTAGAGAAACTAAACAAAAAAGCTCGGATATAATGTCCGAGCTTTTTTATGTGAGTTGTAAATCTAAGAAGCATGAAAAATCTATAATCTGAATAGAACAAATTTCTTGGACAATGAAACGCAAGAAAATCATAGAAGTAAAGACGTTTAGAATACAAAAGAAGTGTAGAATACATGAAAGAGAAGGGAAAAAATACAGAATATATAGTACATGAATTCTTTACAAAAAACACGAAAAAACTAAAAAAAGTGCTTGCATCGTAACTTCAAAAGTGATAATATAATCACATCGCGACGGAGGCTCGAGTGACATCAAAAAAGAATATGAAATTCTTAAAAAAAGATGTTGACACTAAGAACTGCTCGTGG
>USCP01000042.1 GCA_900553245.1 uncultured Peptococcaceae bacterium | reverse complement strand
GGAAGTTCAGCAATGGCATCGTCTCCGATACTTTCATTCGGGACGTTAATAGCACCCTTGATGTGATTTTCCGCATACTCTTCCGGCGTGCGTACATCAAGAATCACATAGTCATCGGATTCAGCCATCATACGTTGCGCTTCCTGTGCATTTACTTGGGTATATGCCGCGTCGCTTGGGCCACCACAACCGTTCAACAACATCACCGCCATAATAATCGCCGCTAGGACACGTCTATAGCCTTGTTTCACATCACCAAATCCCCCTTTTACACCTGTCTCAAGAGAATTTTAGCAATCTGTACTTGCTGCTTATGTGGAATAGCGCCTCCATAAAAGAATATGAATTTAAAAGCATCCTCCGGCAAGGCTTCCATTTCATCATGCAAAGCATCCAAATTTTCACCGTAATAATCCGATAAGTTTAAGCGTTCCTTTATATCCTTATGAAAATCCGCTACATCGTTATAGGTGCTAAAGTCAATAATGATTTCCTTCATTGGTCGTCTCCGTATAAATGTTCAAAGGTTTTATAATGATCGTCAGTATAATAAATATTTCCGTCATTTGAGTAAACAATGCGCTTCGCATTGCGGTTACCGGACACATAATCAATATCACATTCATGGTATTCGCGTCCCGGTTCTTCCGGCAAATTGCCTTCATAATTGCCGAAATAGTCTCCGCCGATTGATTTCCCCGGTGCAACTTCATCCAAAGTCCCCTCGGTTTGCCAACCTAGTGCCTTCGCTTCTTTTTTAGTGATATAGTTTTCCGGTAGTTTGTCATAAGTTGCGATATATGCCGCCACCTCCTCTTTTGAGGTGTAACTGCCGTCCTCCGCAACAGTCACTTCCGAAGACGGCGCCGGTGCCGAACCAACGTCAGTACAGCCAACAAGCATCCCAATACTTAAAAGAATGCTTAAAAACAAAGCCATAATTTTTTTCACAGTTATCGTCACTCCTTTCCTACTCATCATAGTAAAAAACAGATCTTACGCCAAGCCCAGAATTGGCAACAATAAACCGAATCCCATCGCTACCAACAAGGATGGCAAGGTGTTTGTTGTATTCATCGCCTTTAAGCCCGATACATCAATTCCAATAGCCACTATAACGACGCCACCACACGCACTCAGATAAGCAATAACAAGTTCCGTCAAAAGCGGTGACAGTACGCCGGCAAGCAGCGTCAATAAGCCTTGATAAGCAAAAACAACCACTGCCGAAAAAGCCACACCAATTCCAAGCGTCGAGCCTAAAACAATACTCATGACACCATCAAGCACCGATTTGGTAAGGATAATGTCATAATTATGATGTAAACCCGCTTCAAAAGAGCCCACCACTGACATGGCACCAATACTAAAAAGCAAACTTGCCGACACAAACCCTTCCACAAAACGATCGTCTTCCAAATGAATCAATGCTTTCATACGTTCGCCAAGATTATTCACGTGTCGCTCTAAATGACATAAATAGCCAATCACCGTGCCTATGGCTATAGAAAGGACCACGATTAAATCATTATCCCCATCAAGGGCCATACGAAGCCCAATGAGCATCACGCATATGCCTAAAATTTGCACAAGCTGTCTCCGTAGCTTATCGGGAAAACCTCGCTTTAAACGATTTCCAAGTAGCGCACAGACAATCACCACAAGGGTGTTAATAATGGTTGCAATCATCCTATTCTCTCCTATACTGTAATCGCCAATCTAAAAAAGACTGCCGCAAAAAACGGACAGTCTTTTTTCATTATGAAATTGCGTTTATTGTCGCTTTTTTGATAATACGCTCTGCCAAGTGACGATTGCGCACAAGCAAAGGCCCGTGAAAGTAGGAGCAAAACATATTTTTATAAATGGCACCTTCCGTACCATCCTCACCGTTATTGCCAAATCCGGTTTTTACAATGCCCAAAGGTGCTTCACCAGGCCCTAAAAACGTCCGCCCGTTATGATTTTCAAAACCAAGATAAGTTTCATCAAAATGCTCATTGTAAATTTCAATATCACCGACAAATCGATGGTCCACTTGATGCGTTGTAAAATGAGGCAAGGCACCGAGACCTTCGATTTTTTCTCCGTGTGCCGTTTCGTAATATTGACCGAGCAACTGATAACCGCCACAAATCGCCAGTCCACAGCCACCGTTTTCAATATATTTCACGAGTTCTTCACGCTTAGACAGAAGATCCTTGGCAATGACCATCTGCTCGCGGTCTTGACCGATATTGAAATCCCCTTCTCCCCGGTGTCTCGCCCCCCGCCGATAAAAACTACATCGTAGTCGCTCGCTATAAAGGGTTCTTTCAAACTCACAATGGTCGTTTCAACCTCATGGCCCATCTCACGCGCCACATACTGGAGCATGAGCAAATTGCCGTTGTCGCCGTAAGTATTGAGCAGATTGCCATAAAGATGGCAGATGCGTACCTTCATCGACCCTTCCCTTCTTTCAAGTAGCCTTGTTCCGCTAAAACATGACGTAACTCAAGAGTTGCGGTATAGGTTGCAAGGATATACACCTTTTTAGTCGGTGCTTGCTTAATCAAATCCGCGAGCTTGCTCAAATCCTGTTCAAGCACTTGCTCATTCTTTGCCAAGCCTGCTACTTCAAAGCGAGTTGATAAATCTTCTACACGAATCCCCGATAAGACAACCGGACGTCCCGTCGTCAAAGATACCAATTTTTCAAAATCGCCATCCCAAATCCAGCTCACATCCGTACCATCGGCAGGACGGTCATTTAATAGAGATACAAGAGAAAAATCTGCGGAATCGGTTGCAAGCAAATCAACAATTTGGTTGAAACCAACAGGATTCTTGATGAGGTTCATTACCACATCCTTACCACCGATATTGATATGCTCTTGACGCCCAAAAACGCGCTGTGCCGCATCAAAGCCACGCTTAATGTAGCGGTCATCTATCTCAAAATGCTTCGCCACACTATAGGCAGCAAGTGCATTGTAGATATTATACAGCCCCGCTATTGGCAAATCAAAGGTTTCACCGTCAATATCAAAGCAGGAAGATTCCGGTGTCAAAGAGCGGATCGCCGTTACGGCATGCTTGAGTTCCGGACGCTTGAAATCACAGTTTGGACAATAAAATTTCCCCAAGTTGGCATAGGTCAGAAGCTTGTAGTGCAACACATTGTCACAGACCGGACACAAAATACCATCAGTATTGTAATGGGCAGTTTGCTCCTCATCCTCTTTATGGGCAAAGCCAAAATATTCAACAGGATTGTCGAGCTTTACACTGGAGAACATTGGCAAATCGCCATTGGCAATGATGGTTGCATTTG
The DNA here is from genome assembly GCA_900553245.1 of uncultured Peptococcaceae bacterium. Lineage (GTDB taxonomy): Bacteria > Bacillota > Peptococcia > Peptococcales > Peptococcaceae > UMGS1590. The sequence goes on along the minus strand of USCP01000042.1, from coordinate 7,786 downwards.
GTGCAAGGGCAATCCCTTCACGCATAAGGGCATAAGTGGTATCAATTTCACCGTAACGGTCCATTTGGTCACGGAAAAGGTTCGTAAACACCACCACTTCCGGTTTGATGTATTTGGTGACATGCTTCAAGGTTGCTTCATCAACCTCAAGCACCGCATACTTCGTTTCCCCCTTCTTGGTATCAGCACCAAGGAAGCAAGAAACAATCCCTTGGAGCATATTTGCGCCGGTTGGATTGGTGAGCACATTTCCGAATTTTGCTTGAAAAATCTTTGTGATGAACGACGTGGTCAGTGTTTTGCCATTGGTTCCGGTGATCATCACCACTCGATAATCCTTTGACAATTCCTCTAACACCGCAGGATCAATTTTCATAGCAACCTTCCCAGGCATACTGGAACCGCCGCCACGAGTTTTTTCCAAGACAAATTTAGTTGATTTACCGGCGACAGTCGCCAGTTTGGCACGAATGTTCATACACAGCCTCCATCCTTCTTATACTGCTTGTTGTTCTTCCGGAGTGTCTTCGCTTGGAACCGGACAGCCGACAATGCCGGCAATATCATGAACAATCCCGCGTGTCAATTCAGTGGTGTCCTTTGCTTTAGCTTCTTCCGGTGAAATCGCCGGAAGGAAGGTCACCGTCACAGGGGTTTTCTTCATCCAAATGGTTCCACGTGGCATCACGTCAATACTGTGTTCTATGGCAAAAGGTACAATAGCCGAACCGCTTCGGGTAGCAATCTTTAAACTTCCCGGCTTGAATGGACGCATGCTGCCGTCCTCACTACGAGTACCTTCAGGGAAAATAACCATCCCATGGTCATGTTGCTTTAAAAGTTTTGCCGCTGCAATAATAATTTCCAATGATTTTCTGGACTCACCGCGAGGCAAAAAGAAGCAGCTCATCGCTTCAATCCAGCCTGAAAAAACAGGCACCTTTTTGAGTTCTTCTTTAACAATAAAGCTACTTGGGCGTGGAATGGCAGCAAGCATCACCGGCGCATCAAACATGCTTTGATGATTGCCTACAAATACCACCGAACCGTCCATTGGCACATTTTCCACACCTTTGACAGTGAGTTTGACACCAATGGTACGACACCCCATTCGGCCAATCCAGCTGGCAAAGGACCACATTTTTGCTTGTGCCTTAGTAAAATCAGTTTCAGCCAATTTGTTGACACTTGCACGAAGTGGCAAGCAAATCACCAACGCCAAGGAAAGCCAAAGGTATGCAATCAAACTTCTGAGGACCTTCACACCACTCACCCCTTAAAGCTATCCTTGAGGGTAACAGTCTGATTCAATACAATATGGTCGTCAGTGGTGTATTTAGAGTCAACGCAGAAATAACCGTTACGCAAGAATTGGAAGGTTTGACCCACTTCCACGTCCTTCATCATCGGTTCGAGTTTTACACCCTCCAAAACTTCGAGGCTGTTTTTGTTGAACTTATCAACAATGTCTTCCGCTTCAGAGTCAAAATCAAGCAAATCACCGTAAAGATGCGCAGTTGCATCGATGGCATTGGTTGCTTCTACCCAATGAAGGGTCCCCTTTACTTTACGCCCACTGTTTGGACCACCACTGATGGTGGTTGGATCGTAGGAGCAGAGCAATTCGAGGATTTCACCGGTTTCTTCGTCCTTCACATAATCATCGCATTGGATGATGTATGCATATTTCAAACGCACTTCTTTGCCCGGCTTTAAACGATGGTATTTATTGTTGGCTTGTTCACGGAAGTCTTCTCTTTCGATATAAAGATGACGGCCAAACGGAATTTCATAGGTTCCGGCATCCGGATCATTCGGGTTAATAAGTGCAGGCAACATTTCAATCTGCCCTTCCGGATAATTGGTAATGGTCACCTTGAGTGGACGCAACACCCCCATGGTACGAGGCGCATTCATGTTCAAGTCCTCACGTAAGCAATGGAGCAAATATCCGGTTTCTACCTTGGAATTGGTCTTTGCAACACCAATACGTTCACAAAAATCACGCAAAGCCGCAGGTGTGTAGCCACGGCGACGCAACCCAGCAATGGTAGGAAGGCGTGGGTCATCCCAACCGTCTACCAATCCGGCGTCAACCAAGGCTTTGAGCTTACGCTTGCTGGTCACGGTATTTTCGATTTCTAAACGTGCAAATTCAATCTGATGGGATCTAAACTTGATGAACGGCATGTGTTGAAGTTGATCCAATACCCAGTCATAAAGCGGACGATGGTCTTCAAATTCCAAAGTACAAATGGAATGAGTGATGCCTTCAATGGCATCTTCCAATGGATGGGCATAGTCATACATTGGATAAATATGCCAAGCGTTACCGGTACGTGGGTGACTAGCATCCACAATACGGTAAATGGCAGGGTCACGCATATTCATATTGGAAGAGGTCATATCAATCTTCGCACGAAGAATGCAGCTACCCGATGCAAATTCACCATCACGCATTTTCTTGAAAAGCTCCAAATTTTCTTCCACGCTGCGATTGCGATATGGACTTTCCACCCCCGGTTCGGTCAAAGTCCCGCGCATCGCGCGCAATTCTTCGGCACTGGAATCATCCACATAAGCCAAGCCCTTTTTAATGAGCTCCACAGCACCTTCATAAAAATATTCAAAGTAGTTGGATGCGTAGTTTACTTCGCCATCCCATTCACCGCCCAACCATTTTACATCGCGTTGGATGGCATTGATGTATTCTTCTTCTTCTTTCATTGGGTTGGTGTCGTCAAAACGCAAGTAGCAAGACCCGTTATATTTCTTTGCCAAGCCAAAATTTAAAAAGATGGACTTCGCATGCCCAATGTGAAGAAAACCATTTGGTTCCGGTGGAAAACGAGTCACAATATCCTTCTGACCGTTTTCGATGTCGTTATTGATAATCGCTTCAATAAAGTTTGTAGAAGCGTGTTCCATTTCCTGGCTCATAAGCAGCCCCCTTTATCATTCATGCTCTCTATTATAGCTTTTCATAGTATTCTCAGTCAACAACACCCATAGAAAAAGACCGACTGTCAGTACTTACTGACAATCGGTCTTTGTTCGACATTAGAATTTCCCAAACAACACATACTTGAGACGTTCAACGAAATTTTTCGGCTCGCGGCGTTCTTCACCGCCGACGATTCCACTTCGGCCGCCGGCTGCTCTACACGCGCCTTTACGCGACTTACCGCAGCCTGTTTTACAATAGCTTCCGGTACATTTTCGTCTTCAATTACCGTACGACTACGAACTTCATGTTCAATACAGGAGGTTTCTTCGCGCAAACGCTTAAACATTTCAAACTGTTCGCGTTGGCTATCAATTTTCTTTTCCCCTTCCTGTGGATAAACACGCTTATAAGTACCATCCGGTTGTTGCACACGTGCAAGCATATTGTCCTTGCTAATGATATCAAGCACATCGAAAATGGTTGCCTTGACTTCCTTATCAAGGATTTCTACCGCCACTTCCACACGATAATTCAAGTTACGAGTCATCCAATCGGCAGAGCCGATATAGAGATGTTCGCGTTCCCCATAACCAAAAAGGAAAACACGTGGGTGTTCCAAGAAACGGCCAACCATACTCTTGATGGTAATATTTTCAGTAAGCCCAGGCACACCGGCGCGCATACAACAAATCCCGCGAATATACATGGTAATCTTTACACCGGCTTGAGACGCTTCAATGAGTTTGTCGATAATATCTTTATCACTCAACCCATTCATCTTTACAACCACACGAGCAGGCTCGCCGTTGTTTGCCGCTTCAATTTCATCATCAATCAATGCGAGGAAACGATGCTTCATTTCCAACGGTGCCACCAAGAGATATTTACTGTCTTCTACAAATTGACCCAAACTCAAGGTTTCAAACACATTCACGGCTTCCGCTGCAATGTCCTTGTTGGTGGTAATCAAGCTAAAGTCAGAATACTGACGTGCTGTTTTTTCATTGTAGTTCCCGGTCCCGATTTGCACGATATGCTTCACCGCGCCGTTTACATTACGGGTAATCACACATAACTTGGAGTGCACCTTATACTGATCGAAGCCGTAAATCACCTGACAACCGGCTTCTTCTAAGCGCTTAGACCAAATAATGTTGTGTTCCTCGTCAAAACGAGCTTTTAATTCCACGAGAACCATAACATTTTTACCGTTTTCGGCAGCTTTTGCAAGCGCTTGTGCCACTTTACTACCGGAAGCAATGCGATACAAGGTAATATGAATAGATGTTACCGTAGGATCAACGGCCGCTTCGTCCAAAAGATCCAAGAAGGTTTTCATGGAATGGTATGGATAAGCAAGCAAAATGTCGCCACCGGATTTATCTAAATGACGGATAATTGAATCCCCCGGAGAAATACAAGCCGGCATAATCGGCTGTACATTTTCGTAATTTAGCGTTGGAAACTCGTCAGACAAATCCCCAAACAATCCAAAGATAAAGTTCAAAGAAAGCGGCAATTGCTCTGTTACAATAACACTCTTATTCTTTGCTTTTACACGCTTCAGCAAATATCTAAGAATTTCCGGAGAAACTTCCTTGGAAAATTGCACACGCACCACAGAAGAGTGTTTACGTGTTTTGATCAACTTTTCCATTTGATCGCGCCAGTCTAATTCTTCATCATAAAGCGCTTCATCAACCCGCAAATCACCATTACGGGTCAATCTAAAGATAAATTTGTCGTTAATCTTACTTTTTGGAAGCAACTTATCTGCAAAGTAGTAAACCAAATTCGCAGAAGTGATAAAACAAAAACCACGTCCGGATTCATCCGGGAAAATATAATAACGTGGGAAATTATTGTTCATAATTGGAACCACAGCCACGTTTGGTTTCTTTTCATCGCCTTCAAGAACAAGACACAAATACTGTTCCTTATTACTCAAATACGGGAACGGATGATGTGAGTCAATAATCTGCGGAGAAAGATACGGCTTCACTGCCTCGCTAAAATAGCGTTCAAGCACACGCTCCTGATATTCAGTAACATTTTCCGGTGAGATTTGATAAATCCCGTGTTGGCGCAGTTGACGCATTAAATTCACGTAGCATTTTTCCACACGTGGCATCATGCTACGCACTTCGTTATAAACCATATCAAGCTGTTCCGCCGCCGTCATCTTTGATTTCTTATCAATAGAATCAGGAGTAATTGCAACAGCATCGCTCAAGCCCCCGACGCGAACCATAAAAAATTCATCAAGGTTTGAGCCAAAAATGGAAATAAAGCGCATACGTTCAAACAGCGGCAAACGACTGTCTTCAGCCTCTTCCAATACACGTTCGTTAAAGCGCAGCCAACTTAATTCTCTATTGACATAAGGATTGCTGTTTTTCTCTAAACTCATCGATTCCGCTCCCTCTCCCAATGGCGTTTTCAATCATATACCCCTCACGAACACCGTGCTTTACAATCACCAGCTCTTGAGCACCAACAAAAGTCATAATCGACTTTATGACAATTAACCCTGGAATAAAGGTCACCAAACGTTCCGGAATCACACGATTGAGGATTTTAATACCATCCATCCCTAACATTCCAATCGCGCGATCCAATTCTTCGATTTCATCAAAGGTCAGCGTATACCCCATCGTTTCACCGTCACGCCCTAAAATATGACGGTGCACCTTTGACAAGGCACGAGCAGTCCCACCCATGCCGTAAATACGCTTGGTATCCTTACCGGATAAATCAACGGACCCCTCAAGTTGTGCAGTCACAAAATTAGCGATTTTTGCACGCTGCTTTGAATTTGGAAAAAGTCCTTTTACAAACTTATTGTACATCGCAAGCGCGCCGAGTTCCTTACTGGTACTTGTAACAATACCGTAATCATCATAGTAGAAAACTTGCGCACTCCCACCACCTAAATCAAAACCAAGCGCCTTGTCATCTTTGATGCAACTTTGTAAGCCCATATAATCATAGTAGGCTTCTTCACAGCCGGATAACAAACGAATATCAAGTCCAGTGGTTCTCTTGACTGTTTGTAAAACCTGCACTTGATTGTTGATATTACGCAACGAAGCAGTTGCAAAACATGAAAAATGTTCGCACTGCGTTTCGTCAATCATTGTTTTCATTCTGGAAAGAACCGAACATAAACGGTTAATCCCTTCAGCTGTCAGCACACCGTCTTCTACATAACTCAAAATTTCAGCGAATTCTTTTTCATTGACAAGTGCATGAAAACTATTGTCCGGTTCGATTTGATACACCACGCAACGCATGGTATTTGAACCAATATCTATTACTCCGTACTTCACTGTTACTCTCTCTTTTCTATTAAACGTTTAAGCTCTCATGCCAATAAGCGGTCTGTGGGTCGTCCTTCACTGCTTGGAATTTTTTCAATTGCCCCGGCACATATTTGAAAGAATAGCTAAAGAAGAACGTGATTTCATCCTCAGCGGAATCTTTTGGACGCACCACCACTTGATCCGGATAAAACATATATTGTACATCCTGATCACGCCATGAAATTTCCACATTGCCAATTTTCACAAGAATAGTGCCCCATTCCCCCACACTGATTTCCGTGAGTGGGCCGCGGCCACTTTGAATTTGACGATATTTGAACCCCATAGAATAACTCATTTCATTGAGCATCATCGTAAAGTGTTCCACAATATAACGTCCCGGTAAACCGATATCTTCAATCAAACGCTGTTCTGATGCAATCATCTTTTCCAATAAATCCAGACGTTTTTGCAAAGGCACATCGCCTTCATCCGCCCACGGTGCATCATTCTTAAAATCCTTTAATAACTTTTGTAAGTCTTCACACAACAGAAGAACCTTCGCATCATGATCTAAAAATTGCATATCTATCATCCTTCATTCAAATAAAATGATAAGTATTTTAAACTACGATTATATTATGTTGCCATTATACCATGATGCCATCACACTCGCAAAGGATTCTCCATGCACGCATCCAAAATCAAAAGCACAGCCTTCACGCTATAGAACAAACAGATAGATTAAAACTAAGAAATCGTCCTGAGAATTCAGCCCCTCACTTTTCACACACTGTTTATATTGTATCAATACTATGATTAGCTCCTATTAGGAAAACACACTGTCAAAGGGGTATGTAGCGGGGGTTAGCCCGCTACTGCGGGTTTTGTGGTGTTGATTTCAATGTATTCTGCTATGCGTCTAAATTCATCCGCAAACTTAAATCTCACACTAATGTTTCCATTCTCATAAACCTTGATATGGTCGATCAGTTCAACGAGAAGTTCCCGGGAAAGCTGGTCGATATTTTGATGCTTTGTAAAGGCCACCAATGCGGGATGCTCACTCTTTACACCGTTTGCCAGTTCCGCCCGTTCAGCGTTCAGCCGGGCCAGCACATCCGTAAGAGCGATGGTCTGTCGTTCATAATCGGCTTTCATATCCCGGTAGTCCTGCTGGGTAATTTCCCCGTCTTTCCAGTCTTGATAAAGGGACTGCTTGTAGCGGCTGATTTTTGCCAGTTCCCGCTCTTTCGCAGCAATCAGTTCTTCCAAACGGATGGACTGGCTCTTTTTGACCGGGGCGGTGTTAATGCGGGCAATCATTTCCGAGTATGAAACAGCCAGATGGACTTGCTGTTGTACCGCAAAGAGGACAGCGGCCTCCAGACGGTTGTGCTTGATTGAGTGCATTGTGCAGGCTGTCCGAGAGCGGTTCTTGTAGGTGGAGCAGGCATAGTACACATTATTGTTGTTGCCTACGCTCCGGGTAATTGCCCGCCCGCAGTCACCACATTTGGGAAAACCGCTGAGCAGG
>USCP01000041.1 GCA_900553245.1 uncultured Peptococcaceae bacterium | reverse complement strand
GCATGCTCGTGTTTTTGTAATTATTTTATTTTCCAACCGAAATTCGTGAAGAGCCTTATTTTTTGAGGGCATCCTTGAGAATCTCTTTGAGGGGATGTTCAAATATATTATGCATTGGATTATCGGAACGACCGTCTAAGGTGTGGAGGGCGCCGCCTTTATCAAAGCCGACCATACAAAGATCATCGGAAATAATTTGATCGATGAGTTGGAGGTCGTGCTGCAAGTCCATCAGGATAAACGGATAGCGCTGGCTTTCTCGTTCTTGACGGATAAATTCAAATACAGCACTTGAAATTCGTAGTGGGCAATGGTCCTCGTTTATACTCATGACAAGGGATGGATGGTGTGGTAGGAGGGTGTCTAACCACGCTTCGCTGTTTATTTGTTGATAATTTCTTTCATTATATAGATGATAGATGCCATAGAGCATATGTGCATCGTAGAGCTTTTTGCAGGCTTCGGGAGCACTGTCGTCATCGGCAATACAGATTAAGATGTTCTTTAGCTCGTGAAGTGTTTGTAGACAGGCGTCGCTAAGGGCATTGCCGTTTACAAAGAGCACAAAGGCCATGTGAGAATGTTTCTTGATTAGAGGAAAAATCTCAAAAAAATCGTCATTTACATACAATAAGGTGGTATAGATGCCTAGGGCAGTGCTTTGTTCGAAGATGCGATCATAAACATCGAGCGTTATGTGGCTATTTGTTATGTGGCTATTTAAAGAGAGGGTAAGCGCCCAAGGGATGTTAAAACCTTCCTGCGCTTCGATGGCACGAATGGTGCCGGCCCCTTTGGTGCAGCTTTCATAGCCGAGGTTCATGCCAAAGTTGAGGAGGCGTTCATGGTCAATATGGTTTGCTGCATGCTTGACCAAGGTGTAATAGGCACTGTTTGGGTTTTGTAGCATGGTTTGCGCGGTGGCAAAGATTTGCTTTTGAAAGCGTCCCTCGGAAAACTCCAAACCCATATCGATGAGATTTCGGATTTCTCTTTCGGGTGCTTCGGTCAACCGTTCAAGGGTGCGCTGTACCGTGGCTTCTACTAATAATCTGTTCATATCTGTTGTTTTCATAACTACCATCGCCTTTGTCAATCATTCTCATAGTGTAGTATAGCGCGTGACCACAGGTCGCTATATGGACAAAAATGACGTGGCGTCCCAAAATGTAACAAAAGGCGACACTCCGAGTAAAGGGGCAGAAGGAAAATGAATAAAAAAATCCCCTGCATATTTGCAGGGGATACGGAGATGGAGGGATTTGAACCCTCGCGCGTCGTGAAACGCCTACCGCATTTCGAGTGCGGACCCTTCAGCCACTTGGGTACATCTCCATATGGAATTATTGACGCGTTTCGCGCAGACGTTGAAAAAAGTCGCGGGTGAGTGCCGCGCATCGAACTTGGTCAATTGGTCCGCGAATACGAAGGTTATTTGGAAATCCGGGAAACTGGACCAAATTCATTTGACTGCCACATACGCCGTAGGTTGGTTCAGACGCACCGTAGACGACAGTAGAAATATGAGAGAGGAGCATGGCACCGGCACACATTGGACAAGGCTCATGGGTGACGTAAAGCACACAGTCGTCAAGTTGCCAATGACCCAAATGACGGGCAGCATCGCGCATGGCATTGATTTCCGCATGACCGACAGGATCATGATCCCGTTCGCGTGTGTTGTGCCCGCGACCGATAATATCGCCGTTGTAGGTGACCACTGCACCAATGGGCACATCGTCGTGGGCCAAGGCCTTTTTGGCTTCGGTGATTGCTTCATCAATCATTTGTAAATCCATAGACTCACCTCATATCTATATTATCTTATCGAAGCCTGTTGTAATTGTCAATAAAAGGACAGAAGGCTTGAAATAAAAATAGACGCAAGTATCTGCTTGCGTCTATTTTTATTGAAGGTATGATGAGCGGAGGAGCAAAATTAAATGATGTGATAGAGCTTAAGGAGCTTTGCAATATCCGTATCGGCAAGATGTTCCAGCGCGATTTTGGTGGCAATTTTTTCAGTCATGCTTAGCTTAAGCTCAGTGAGTGGTCTGCCGTCGCGGAGTTTGATGGTCGCATCAAGCAAATCACGGATGTCGTAGGTACTACCCCATACTTCCGGAACGCCACGGTCGACATCGAGTAAACGATAGACCGCTTCCATTCCGGTTCGCATAGAATATTCAGTCGTAAAAATAGTGTCTCGTGGGGTTTCGGCAAATTGACCGATAAAGGCGAAGTTGACAGCCCCCTTTGGCACTACATCCGGACGATCGCCAGCTTCACGAGGCATAAAGAAGGCGGTGATGTAAGGCATCATACAAGGAATGGTGTTGGCGCTGTTTTTTGCCAAATCAGGAATGTCCTCTTCCGGCACGCCGAGATGATAGAGCCATTCCATGCAGATTTCTTCACCGGTGCAATCACGCATCGGTTTTTCAATGTAGTTTCCCGGTTTGTCGGTAAAGAGACCATAAATCCAACCAACAAGTTGATTTTTTGGTTGATTGCGGAATTGTGGCTGACGGTTAAAGGTCCAGCTTAGGAGCCAGTTAGAGTCCTTGGCAGTCACAATCCCACCGGTCACAACACCGCCAGAAAACGGATCGCGCTTACAAATTTTAATGATGTAAGGCACAATGCGTTGGTCTAAGGTGGTGACGGTGGCACTCATCCAATTGGTTTGTTCAGGATCATAGCAGAATTTATCGGGGCGACCAAAGGAGGCATCTTGAGCGGCGATGCGACGCCACATATCCCAACCACCGCCTGGGGCAATGTCTGTTTTGTATGGTGCCGGTTCGGTTTGGGAACCGTAGGTGGAATTTTCTACGCAGCCACCGTTGGTGATAAAGACGAGATCGTTTTCGGTAAGTGCAATTTGTTCGGCATTTTTATCAACCAACAAGTCAATCCGTTTTGCCACCTTACGCGCATCACTGATGTCAAAAATGACATTGACCACCTTGGTGTTGTAATGGAACTGCACATTGTGGTCTTCTAAGTATTTAATCATTGGCAGAATCATGGATTCATACTGATTGTACTTGGTAAAGCGTAAGGCATCGAGATTAGGCAAGCCACCGATGTGGTGAATATAACGTTTCAGATAACGCTTTACTTCCAAGGCACTGTGCCAATTTTCGAAGGCAAACATCGTACGCCAATAGAGCCAGAAGTTGCTGTCAAATACTTCGTCATCGAAAAACTCTTGAATGCGCTTGTTATACAGTGCCTCATCCGGCGTAAGGAATAAGGTCATGATTTGCATGGCGCCGTCATCAGAAATGTCAAACTTACCATCTGTATGGGCATCTTGTCCTTGCTTTTCGGTGACACGGCAAAGAGAGAAGTTTGGATCTTTTTTATTGAGCCAATAGTATTCATCCAAAACGCTGACACCTTCTGTTTCAATGGAAGGAATGGAACGGAAGAGATCCCACATGACTTCAAAATGATTGTCCATTTCACGTCCGCCACGCATCACGTAGCCAAGACCGGGATATTCCCAACCGTCACAAGCGCCGCCGGGGATGGGGTCTTTTTCAAAAATATGAATGTGTTCGCCCTTCATTTGGCCGTCGCGCACCAAATAGCAAGCGGCAGACAGCGCGGCTAAACCGGTGCCGATGATATATGCAGATTTGTTGTCAACACCCGCCGGCTTTTCCGGACGGGCAAAGGCTTCGTAATTACCACTGGAATAGTACATGAGTAAGCCCTCCTTGTTTAATGTTGCTCCTATTGTAAGAAAACGACTGATTTTTCACCATAGACAGAGGCCCACCCTTGATAAAGTTTTTATCAAGGGTGGGCCTCTGATAGAGTTCTAAACAGAGAGTGCGTTTTGTTTATGTTTTATCGTTGCGATAACGCTCTAAAGCGTTCAAGATATTTTCATGCATGATAAGGTTAATGTTTTCGACCATTTTTTGAGGATCATCACGCATATCGTGGCGCACCCAATCGAGCAAGACGCCGACAAAGGCATACTTATAAAAGTGAGCGATACGCTCCTTGTCATCTTGGCGCACCGACATGTCGACAGATTGCTCTTCAATCACTTGGATGAGGAGCTCGTAGGTGACCGCGTAAAGATAACGTTCCAACTGTTCACGACTGACTGAATGATAGACATTCAACACGATGGGTTTGTTTTCAAGCACTGCATTGAAAATATTAACCAAACCTTCTTGCCAAGTATTGTAGGTTTTATTTCCTGCCAGCGCCTTTGAAGCCTCTTCGGTACAAGTCCATTCGACCAAATCATAGATGTCTTTAAAATGATAATAGAAGGTCATTCGACTGATTCCGCAATCCTCAGCAATATCGCTGATGGTGATTTTGTTCAGAGGCTTTTTCAAAAGCAGATGTTTTAGACTGGCTTCGAGGGCGTGCTTTGTAATATCTGACATGATACAGACCTCCATACAAGATAGTAGTTCTTTCATTATATCATGCAAATAGAGAAAATCGTTGAGAATTGTTTACATATTACAAGAAAAGGTCCAAACATCAGAATATTACAAGTATTAAGCGGACTCGCCAACACCCGAAAACACTTGACAATCATTGTCTTTGTGATTATGATATTTTATGTCTTAAGGGCGGTTAGCTCAGTTGGTTAGAGTATCTGCTTGACATGCAGGGGGTCGCTGGTTCGAGTCCAGTACCGCCCAGAATGAAAACGCACTCAGAAAAGAGTGCGTTTTTTACTATCTATGGTATAATAAATCATAACATGGTTAGATAGTATGAATTTGAAGTGTATGAACAATGAAGAGGAGTAAGGTTGAATGCTAGGTTTCAAAGCCATTGAACTGTCCGATAAGGATATTTTGAACCGTTTTTTCTATGCTTGTCAAAATCAAAATTCTGAATGTACATTTACCAATCTGTACATGTGGCGTCGTTGCTATGCCGTTCGCTGGGCGGTCACCGATAATCATTTGATTGTAGAGCCAAATGCCTTTGAAGAAAGTTGGATTTTGCCACCGTAGCGGTTGGAAGAAAACGACGATCTTTTCCGTGCGGCCATTGAACATGTGGCTGAGGACTATCGCGACAGAAATAAGCAGCTTGTGATTCGCGCAGTGACCACAAAGGATAAAGAACGTTTAGAACGTCTTTTTCCTGGAAAATTTGAATTTGAAGAAGAAATTGACATCGAAGATTATATTTATGATGCGGAAAAAATGCGTACTTTAAAAGGACGTAAATTGAGCAAGAAAAGAAACCACATCAATGCCTTTAAAGCCGAATATCCGGATTATGAATTGGTGCCGCTTTCTGAAGAGAATATCAATCTTGCATGGGACTTTGTAGAGCATTGGTGTGGACAAAGAAACTGTGAAACCGGTGTTGACGATAGCTTGCTTTGTGAACGTCAAGCCATTTGCGATGCCCTTTTTAAATTCTCCGACCTTGACTTTAAAGGGCTGATGATTCGTGTTGACGGTCGCATTGTAGCGCTGACCTTCGGGGAAATGGTGAATAATGACACGGTGGTTGTACATGTAGAAAAGGCTTTCCCGGATTATCGTGGCTTGTATCCGTTGATTAACCAAGAATTTCAAAATTATTATTGGCTAGAGGCAAAGTATGTAAACCGTGAAGAAGACATGGGCTTAGAGGGCTTGCGTGCCGCAAAGCGCTCTTATTATCCAGAGTATATGTTAACAAAATATAAGGGTGTGCTTAAAAATGAACCAGCCGCACATGCGATTGGCCACTAAGGAGGATTTGCCGGCGCTCATTGATTTATGGGCGTATTGCTTTAACGATGGCGATATCTTCCAAAATTGGTATTTTAAAAATTATTACCGTGAAGAAGAATGCATTGTTGTGACAGAAAAAGATGCAATTGTCGCCAGTTTGCAGGTGATTGATTTGCCGACGGTTGTCGGCAATGAAACCTTGCAGGCTGGCTATATTGTTGGAGTGGATTGCCTGCCGGAGCATCGCGGTCAGGGGTTTACACGCATGTTGATGGAGACCGTCATCGAAGAATTTGCACCGCGAAAAGGGTATGCATTTCTACATTTGATGCCCTTTGAAGCAGACTTTTATGAACCCTTTGGTTTTGTATTTGGTGATTATCATGCCAAAATGACCTTGCCGATTGAAGAGTTTTACCGCTCGGCCTATCGCGAGGCGGCGAAATCCTTTCATTGGAAAACTGTAGACCTTGATTGTTATAGCGAATCCTTACCGCTCCTAGAGACTATTTATAATCGTGCCATGAGTGATTTTGATGGTTATGTAGTGCGTGACAGTGCGCGTCGCTGGTCGGCACTATTAGATGATGCGCGACTGGAAAACGGTCACTGTAAAATCATTTATAATGAAAACGGTGACACTGAAGGCTATATTGTTTATATTTTTGTAGACGGTCGTTTACTCGTTAGAGAGTTGCAGGCGGTGACACAAAAGGCGCGGCAAGCGATGTATTATTTCATAGCTAGTCATCGCTCACAAGTGAAGGAAGTGCAGTGGTCAGCGCCGCTTCATGAACCAATTGTTTACGTGCGTAAAAAAGATAAGTTGGGTGTAGCGATAGAACCTTTTATGATGCAGCTCATTATTGATCCATGCTGCATTGCTGCGTTTGCTTCTCGGTTGCCCGATGAAAATGTGGATTTCTGTGTTGAAGATGATAAATATCGTTGGTATGCACATTCCCAAAAGATTGAGCGAATAGAGAATGTTGTTGAGACTGCACCAAGGTTTACACGTGCCACACTTTCACAACTGGTCTTAGGCTCAGTCGGTTGGGAGGTCTGCGAAGCTGATGCATGCTACATGAAGATGCGAGCGCTCTTTACAGAAAAGAAGCAGTTTTTTAATAATGAGTATTTTTGAGAATGGTTCGTATTGCAATTCGAACTCAAATTAGTTATCCTTAAAGGTGAATGTGATCATTTTTAAATGGTCAAATGATCTCAGTCTTTCACTGTAGGAGGTCCATGATGTCGGTAGAATTAATCATTGAAACGATTACCGCAGAACAATTTTTAAATATGATTCTTGTCGGTGCAGATAACTTAGATTTACATAAAGAAAGTGTCAACCAGCTTAACGTTTTTCCGGTGCCGGATGGTGATACCGGGACAAACATGGCGATGACTATGCAATCTGCGGCGAAGTTTATTCGCCAAGCAGAAGTTGAAAGCGTTGAAGAATATTCCAAGCAAGCAGCTTTCGGCGCTGTCATGGGTGCACGAGGAAATTCTGGGGTTATTTTCTCACAGATTTTAACTGGGATTTCTAAGGGCTTGGCCGGTCATGAAGTCGTTGACGCGCAAGTGTTGGTTGGTGCCTTTAATGCTGGGGTGCAATCTGCCTACAAAGCAGTAAGTAATCCAATGGAAGGGACTATTTTGACCGTTGTGCGCGAAGCGGCAGAAGCATTGACTGCAAACTATAAAAAGGGCATGGACATTCTCGAGTGCCTGCGCTTATATATTGAAGCAGGTCATAAGAGCTTAGAAAGAACACCGGATTTATTACCTGTATTAAAGCAAGCCGGCGTTGTAGATGCCGGTGGTGCGGGTTATTTATATGTAGTAGAAGGGATGCTCGCTTCTCTCGAAGGTAAAACCATTGAAAAGAGTGAAGTGGCACAATCTGAAAGCAGTGATTTGAATGATCAATTCGATCACGCTTTTGCTACTACCGAAGAAATTATCTATCCGTATTGCACCGAATTTCTGGTACGTACTCAAAAACCGGATGTAGAAGAAGACATTGACGTTTTAAAAGGCATGCTTTGTGAGCTTGGCGACTGTATGTTGGTGGTTGGTGCCGGTAGCACCATTAAGGTGCATATTCACACCGATCGTCTAGCTCGCGTCATTGAAGCAGGTTCTTCTTTGGGTGAACTCGATGACATCAAAATCAACAATATGCGTTCTCAAAACAGAGAACTTCAAAACAAGGGCAAAAAAACTGATGAAAATATCAACTATAAAGATGCCATTATTGTTGTTTGCAACGGTGCCGGCTTATCCGATATCTTTAAAGGTTTGGGGGCAACCCATATTATCAGTGGTGGCCAAACCATGAACCCAAGCACTCAGGATTTCCTTGATGTGATTAACCATATCAATGCGGAAAATATTTATATTTTACCAAACAATAAAAACATCATCATGACCGCGCAACAAGCTGCTGGCATGGTAGAAGCGGGCAACGTTCATGTGGTGCCGTCTAAGACCTTCCCACAAGGGATTTCCGCTTTGATGGGCTATATGCCGGATGTTGATGTTGAAGAAAATATCGAAAATATGACAGAAGGCTTGCAAGCTGTTCGAAGTGGTGAAATTACCCAAGCGGTGCGTGATACTACTATTGATGATGTTGAAATTCATGAAAATGAATTCATGAGTATCATGGACGGTAAAATTGTTGCTTCCAGTAAAACTTTGGAAGAAGCTGTATTTGCTATGGTGGATGCAGCCATCGATGAAGATGCGGAACTCATCAGCTTACATTATGGTGAAGATGTGGATGCGGATGATGCTGAAGCATTGCTCGATACTTTAGAAGAAAAATACGACGACATTGAATTTGAATTATATGATGGTGGACAAAGTGTGTATCATTATATCGTATCTGCCGAATAAGGGGGCACGCGATTGATGAAGGTTGCAATTGTGACTGACAGTGTGGCGGATATTCCGGAAACACTGGTTGAAAAATATAATATTAAGGTCATTCCGCTGACTGTACATTTCGGCGGAAAATCATACCAAGACCGCGTAGACATTACCAATCAAGAATTTTATAAATATATTGGTGGTACGAAGACTTTACCAACAACCTCTCAACCGACACCGGCACAGTTTATCGATATTTATCGTAGCTGTATCGAAGAAGGGGCCGATAAAATCATTTCCATTCATTTTTCTGCAGAAATGAGTGGTACTTGCCAAGGGGCAAAGATGGTTGCCGAGATGATGAAAGATGATATTGAAATTGAAGTCATCGATAGCCGTATCGTTACTGTTGGTTTAGGTGTGTTGATTGTTGGCATTGCGCAATGGATCGAAGAACATCCGGATGACGAATGGCAAGAAATTTTGACGCAGATTCATGCGATGATGAAGAGCTCCCGTATTTTATTCTTGCTCGACAGCCTGGAAATCTGCAAAAAGGCGGTCGTATTGGCAAGGCCAGCTATTTGGTCGGCTCGGTTTTAAACATCAAGCCGATTTTGATTGTTGAAGATGGGTTTATTGGAGTGCATGATAAGGTGCGTGGCAAAAAACTCGAAAAAGCCATTGACCGTTTAACGGATGAATTTGTAAAAATGATTGACCCAAGCAAGAAAATGTATTTCGCCTTGGGCTACAATAATGAAACTTACTTAGAGGTCCTCAGAGAAAATCTTAGACAAAAGCTCGATGATTACGGTACATTTGATCATGAGCAGTTAATGGATTATGAAATCGGGTGTGTGACAACCACCCATATTGGATTAGGTGCATTTGGTATTGCTTTTTATCAGGTATAAGGAGTGCGAAAACATGAACCAGTTAAAGAAAATTGAAAGACGTTTGTCTAAGTTGCGTCGTTTGCAAAAGCAATTGGACAAGAAAAAAAGAAAAGTTGGACGTTTGGTGACCAAAAATAAGAAGAAAGAAAAGCACGTACGTCGTTTGGTGAAAGCGCAAAAGACCGTTCCTACCCCACAAAAAAATATGATCAAGAAAGCCGTTTTCGGTGTGGTCATCGGGACTGTCTGTGGTGTTGTTGCATCTAAGATTGTTGGTTATGTGAAGGCTAACGGGTGTTGCTGCATGCTTCACAGAAATGTGCAGGAAGATGCGGACAATGAATTTCTTCAAGCGCAAGAATCGCAAGCTGAATATGACAAAGCAAGTTTAGAAGAGCTTGAAGATGCGTTGCTTCGTGTTGAAAATGAATTAGACGAAGTATCTGCTGCCATTGAAAACGCAAAAAAATAATGTAAGTGCCACCGCCTAAAAAACGGTGGCTTTTTTATGCAAAATATATTAAAAAATGCTTGCACGATGGGTGCAGAGATGATATACTCTAAACGTTGTAAAAAACACGGTTCTCCGTTCCGTGCTCTGGAGCTCACAAGGGTGAGAGGGACGCGTTAAAAGAGAGCCGGAAGAAAAAATCCAAAATATGAGAGGAGGTGCCAAAATGTCAGTAGTATCTATGAAACAACTCTTAGAAGCTGGGGTACATTTTGGTCATCAAACACGTCGCTGGAATCCTAAAATGGCGCCGTACATTTTTGCAGAAAGAAATCAAATTTACATCATTGATTTGTCTAAAACCGTTAAACTTATCAATGAAGCATATGATTTCGTGAAGGAAGTTGTTGCTGAAGGCAAGCCAGTACTTTTCGTTGGCACCAAGAAGCAAGCACAAGAATCCATCAAGGAAGAAGCTATTCGCGCTGGTGAATACTTCGTTAACGAAAGATGGTTGGGTGGTATGCTTACCAACTACAAGACCATCGAAACCCGTATTAAACGTCTCTTCGAACTCGAAAAGATGGAAGAAAACGGCACCCTCGAATTGCTCACCAAGAAAGAAAAAGCACTTCTCCTTGGCGAAAAAGATAAATTGGAACGTTTCCTCGGCGGTATCAAGAACATGCCAGAACTTCCAGGTGCTATCTTTGTAGTAGACCCTAAGAAAGAAAAGATTGCTGTTCACGAAGCACGCAAGCTTGGTATCCCAGTAGTAGGTATCGTTGACACCAACTGTGACCCAGACGAAATCGACTACGTAATCCCAGGTAACGACGATGCTATTCGCGCTGTAAAGCTCCTCACTTCTGTTATCGCAGATGCAGTTGTTGAAGCTAAGCAAGGCGCAGCTAATCTTGAAGAAGCTGAAGCAGAAGTCGCTGCAGACGCTGAATAATTAAGTGCATTTAAGGTAACCGAGTTGAAAAAATGAGGTTACCTTTTTTAAGATGAAGCATTCGTAAACACACTGCGTTTAGGAGGAATTATTGTGGCAAACATTACCGCTTCTTTGGTAAAAGAATTACGTGAAAAAACTGGCGCTGGCATGATGGACTGCAAGCGTGCCCTTCAAGAATGTGACGGGGATATGGACAAAGCAGCTGACT
>USCP01000040.1 GCA_900553245.1 uncultured Peptococcaceae bacterium | reverse complement strand
CCAGCCGTTGGTGTCAAAAAACCCATCGCAAGCATCATGAGCGTAGTTTTACCACTACCACTATCCCCAACAAAGGCCACACTATCGCCGTCGTTCACCGTAAAGCTCACATCATGCACGGCATCCGCTTCCGCCTGCGGATAACGGAAAGATACATGGTCAAAACGCACGCTACGCACACGATTGTCAGTATACTCACCATCCGGCATTTCCCAGGCTTCCATTTCGAGAAATTCAAAAATGCTTTTACTTGCCTCTTGGGCATTGATACCAGAATGAAAATATTGGCCCAAGGTACGCATTGGTTGATAGTATTCCGGTGCCAAAAGCAGAATATAGAAGCCCACCAAAAAGGTCAGTGTCCCGTTGCACAAACGGAGCCCCAGCCCCACTGCCACCATGGCAATGGAAATTGTCGCCACAAGCTCCAAGGCCAACGAAGAAATAAACGCCCATTTTTGCACTTGAAAAGTCGCCTTGCGATAAGCATCGCTGATTTCGCCGATTTTTTCTCCTTGACGTTTGCTACGGCCCAACTCTTTTAACGTCACCAAGCCTTGCAAAACATCCTGCAAAAAAGCGGAGAACTTCGTTAGAAGCACCCATTGACGCACACTTTCACGTTGGGTCCATTTCCCAATCAAAATCATAAACACAGGAATCAACGGCAAAGTCACCAACATAACAACGGCACTGATGGTATCTCTGGGAAAAATCACAATCAAGAACAAAACAGGAATAAACACGGCTTTGTAAAGTTGTGGTAAGTATCCACTAAAGTACGCCTCTAAGGTATCTACCCCATCATACAAAAGATTTAAAAGTTTCCCCTTTTGAACATCCTCAACCTGCACCGGAGATAAGGTTCCCAGCTTATTCACCAAACGCTCGCGCAGCGATTCCTTGACCGCACCGGCCAAGCGCAAGGAACACACTTCCTCCGCGCAATCCAACCCAATACGAACCGCAAGGGCCAATAGTGCCACACCAAAGGAAGGCAACAAATCTTGCAAGCCCTTTCCTTCCATGAACATGCCGTTTACAATCACAGCCACACACCACGTCTGAAGTAAAATCGCTGCTGCTGAGCCTAAACCAAACAGTACCGATAACACAAACAACGCACGATGTGCGCTTGCTTCACGCAACAATTTTTTATCTACCATTCATTCGCCCTCCTTTCATAAGGCCAATGCATCCCATGCAACAAAAAAACGCCTCCCAATCGAGAGGCGTTTTGAATCCCATCAATATTTGACATCGCTCTTGGTCACGCGTTTGCGGAACACATAGAAGGACCAAATTTGATAAGCCAATACAATCGGTACCAAGGTCAATGCAACTTTAGTCATAAAGCTCAAGGTCTTTGGAGAAGAAGCCGCATTGTAAATATCTAAGCTGTAAGCCGGATCGATGGTAGAAATCATGATGTTAGGGAACATCCCTGCAAACACACCTACCACACAGAAAGCGATTGCCAAGCCGATAAAGACGAATGCTTTACCTCTGGCACGCTTCTTTGTAAAGAGCACCGAAAGAATCATAGATACCGCTGCAAGTGCAACAGCCATAAGTGCAATCATGCTATCAAACATATTACTTGCAAAGAATGCCCATACCACCCAAGCCACAGTGACAAGAATCATGAGAGGGCCAATTTTGTCGGCAATCTTTTGCACACGGTTCAATACAGTTTCTTCACCAACTTTAAGCATCATGTAGCAAGCACCGTGATACAAGAAAATCAAGGTGAGCATCACACCGCCCAAGAGGCAGAACGGACGCAAGAGGGTGAAGAAGGTCCCAGCATATTGCATATTTTCATCAATTGGTACACCGATGACCAAGTTACTTACCGCTACGCCCCAGAGCACTGCAGACAAGAGGGAAGAAACAGCAATCACCATGTCCCATTTTTTACGCCATGCCAAAGATGGCTTTTGACTGCGGAATTCAATCCCAGTCGCACGTAAAATCAAGCAAATCAAAATCAAGAACAGTGCCAAATAGAAGCCACTGAACATGGTTGCATACACATGAGGGAAAGCCGCAAACATTGCACCGCCCGCAGTAATCAACCATACTTCATTCCCATCCCAGAAAGGCCCGATGGTATTAAGCGCCACGCGACGTTCATCATCGTCCTTACCAACGATTGGCATGAGCGCCCCTACGCCATAGTCAAACCCTTCCAAGAAGAAAAAGCCAACGAAAAGCACCGTAATGAGAATAAACCAAAGAACATTTAAATCCATAACGATCCCTCCTCTGCAGCTTTAGGCTTCGCATCTTCGTTTTCAACGTTCTTTGCAGCACGTGCCAACAAACCAACGTCGATAATTGCAAGCACCAAGTATACCAAGGTAAAGCCTACCAAGGTAATGAATACAGACCCACCGCTTACGACTTGAGAAACCGCATCAGCAGTCTTTTGTAAACCATATACAATCCAAGGTTGACGGCCTACTTCAGTGAGAATCCAACCAAAGGAGTTGGCCAAATATGGCAATGCCATAAACGGCAAGAATACCATCATTAACTTAGAGCCCTTCACTTCACGTTTGGTCTTTACCATAAAGAGTGCAGCAAGTGCTGCAAGCACCATGAGGGAGCCGGCACCAACCATGATACGGAAACTCCAGAACATGAGTGGTACATCAGGAATGTAGTTGCCTTCACCGTATTCTGCTTCAAGTTCTTCTTGAAGATCGTTGATCCCTTGTACAGGTTCGGTGAAGTTGTTATGTGCCATGAAACTCAAAAGGCCTGGCACAGCAATTTCAAAGTTATTTTCTTTGTTTTCGGTATCAATACTTGCAAAGAGCGCAAGCGGTGCACTTTCTTCAGTTTCCCAAAGAGCTTCCATCGCAGCCATCTTCATAGGCACTTCTTTAGTCAAGTATTGCCCTTGCATATGCCCCACGCCGGCAACAGCGAGGGAAGCGATAAGAGCCATAATTGCCGCAAATTTGAAAGAAGCCTTCATCACATGGATGTTCTTCTTACGAACTAAATGATAAGCGCTAATCCCAAGCATAAAGAATGCCGCAGTGGCAAGACCGGCAGTAAATACATGGGCAAATTGATGGAAGAAATAAGAATTCCCAACGATTTCCAAGAAATTGTCCATTTCTACACGGCCGTTGTTCAGTACATAACCTTGTGGGTGTTGCATAAAGGAGTTTGCCACCAAAATCCACATTGCAGACAAGTTAGAAGCAATGGCTACCAACCAAATACTTGCAAGGTGAACCGCCTTTGGCAAACAGTCCCAACCAAATACCCAAATTCCCAAGAAAGTGGATTCAATAAAAAACGCCAAGAGCGCTTCGATTGCAAGTGGTGCACCGAAGATATCACCCATAAAGCGTGCATATTCAGACCAGTTCATCCCAAATTGGAATTCCTGAACCAAACCGGTTACAACCCCCATTACAAAGTTAATAAGGCAGAGTTTCCCCCAGAACTTTGTCATGTTTTTGTACTTAGGGTCGTTTGTTCTAAAATACTTTGTTTGCATCATCGCTGTCATAATGGACAAGCCCAAGGTCAGCGGAACAAACAAGAAGTGATACACTGTTGTAATCGCGAATTGCCAACGCGCCAACAATAAAGCATCAAACATAGTCTAACCTCCTTTTCATTCTCTCCTATAATCTCAATCGTTTCTTAGCGAACTGCAATCGCTTCAATCTCTACTTGAACGTCCTTTGGCAAGCGAGCCACTTCTACACAACCGCGCGCAGGCGCATCTTTTTCAAAATACTTACCGTACGCTTCATTAACAACACCAAAATTGTTCATGTCTTTTAAGTAAATGGTTGTCTTCACGATATTTTCCATGCCCACACCGGCTTCTGCCAAAATAGCCTTGATGTTTTCCATGCAGCGAGTCGCTTGCGCTGCCACGTCCCCATCTACCAACGCACCGGTAGCTGGGTCGATTGGAATTTGACCGGACACGAAAATCATTTCACCTGCTGCAACCACCCCTTGAGAATATGGGCCTAATGCAGCAGGTGCCTTTTCCGTTGCAAGGATTGTCTTTGTCATTGATATCACCTCCGTTTTTAATTATTCCTTATGTTGTCACGAATATATTGTTTATTATAAATCTTTATTGGCTGAAAATCAACATTATCTGCACTTGCGAGGACATATTTTATGCGTTTTTTTTCACGCGATTGAAAACGCGCCGCCTCCTGGCCGTGCAAATGCCCAAACACACAATAATTGATGCGATGCGCCAACAGCAATTTCTCCAGTTCAGGAATAATTTTGTTCTCTTCAAAAGGTGGAAAATGCATCATTGCAATGCGCAGCTCCGCATCCTCCGGAATTTGTTCTAAGCTCGCCTTTAATCGCAAAAACTCACGACGAAACATCTTCTCTTGATGCGCCACACCTTCAGGGTCTGACAATGTCCAACCACGTGCGCCGGCAATTGCCACACCATCCAACATTAAACAATCATTTTGAATGGCATACATTCCTTCCGGCAAGGCACGACGTACCTTCGCAATACTCGTCCACCAATTATCATGATTGCCGCGCACCAGCACCTTACGCCCCGGCAAACAGCCCAACCAATTTAGAGCAAACATCGCTTCTTCTAAGCGATTACCCCAAAAGAGATCGCCCAAAAGCAGCACCACATCATCCTTCTGCACCCGTTCGCACCAGGCATGGGCAATCTTTACCGTATGCTGCACCCAATGCGCGCCAAATCGATCCATCGGCTTTTGCTTATCCTTTTCTAAACCGATTGAGAGGTGTAAATCCCCAATGGCCCAAAAGGTCACATTTTTTTCATTATTCATCAAAGAATAGCCCTCCCATGTCATCTTCGGTTCCCTAGCACGCACACATTGCACGACAATTCGAGCAAGCGTCGCACTACCACCCCTCAAGCGCCATTATAAGCATAAACAACCTTCAAGTTCAACCAATCAGAAATAATGGCAATAATCAATAAATAGTTAAAACGCCCCCTTCTCCCTTGATGTGTTTTTTAGAATACAGTAAAATAGAGTGGATTATCTTACAGGAGGAGAAGCAATGTTTCTTGAATATTTAAAGGTGCTGATTCTCGGGATTGTTGAAGGGATTACTGAATGGCTCCCGATCAGTAGCACCGGGCACATGATACTCGTTGAAAACTTTCTCAGACTCAACGTTTCCCATGCATTTTGGGAAATGTTCTTGGTTGTCATCCAACTGGGTGCCATCCTTGCCGTCTGTGTGATTTACTTCCATAAGCTGAACCCGTTCTCACCAAAGAAGACAGCGCAAGAAAAAAAAGCCACTTGGAAAATTTGGTATATGGTTCTGATTGGCTGTCTCCCAGCAGCCATCATTGGGCTTCCTTTGGACGACTGGCTTGACGAACACTTCTATAATTATGTGGTCGTTGCCATCGCTCTCATTGTTTATGGGATTATCTTTATTTGGATTGAAACCAAATACAACTATAAGCCGACCGTCAACAGCTTTGAAGACATGTCCCCAATGACCGCCTTCAAAATCGGCTGCTTCCAGGTACTCTCTCTCATCCCTGGGACCTCCCGCTCCGGCTCGACCATCATCGGGGGGATGCTCGTCGGCACCTCTCGTACTGTTGCTACTGAGTTTTCCTTCTTTATGAGCATTCCTATCATGGCAGGTGCGAGCCTTTTGAAGCTGATCAAATTCGGCTTCCACTTCACTGCCAATGAACTCATGATTCTTATTTTCGGGATGGTCGTGGCATTTGTCGTATCCATCATCGCCATCAAGTTCTTGGTATCCTACATCCAAAAGAACGACTTCAAGATTTTCGGTTACTATCGCATCATCTTGGGGATTGTCGTGATTATCTACTTCTTAATGAGCTAGTATATAAGAAAAACGCTTTCCGCTTTGGAAAGCGTTTTTGTATATCACCTCATTCACATTAACCCGGCTCCACCACCTATATTACAATTAACTCACCAATGCAAATCAGTTTGAGGCATGCCTATGAAAAAACTATATTGTACCCATTGCGGCCGCCAAATCCCGATTAAATGCGGAATGATTCCTAATAAATGCAATTGCAGCGTTGAATTCATTGAAAACGATGATTCTCACCCTCAAAAAGTCATCAGAAACCTGCTATTAGAATGCCTGTTCATGTTGCCACTCTTTATACTACTCGCGTTTTGTCGCAGTCTGCTCCAAGACTCCATTGTATTATTTACCATTGCGTTAATTGCGCTTATTGTCAACCTTCGCATTGCCGAAACCATACTAATTCTTGCTGGAATGAAAACAATGACCAATATCGAACGCCGATGATAACATCCGCTACGACCTTCACCATAATTTCCGTAACGATATATAAAAAGACTCCCTGTGCGCACGCCTATGAAGGTGTGCACACAGGGAGTTTCACTGTTAACCTTGCATCATTGCCAACAATTCCTGCGGCGTATGTTCTTCTTTCACAAAATGACGCTTCATCGCCTTCAAGCTTTGTGGCACCCCTTTAATAAGAAGGCTATTGCCTTCTTCTACCGAAAGAGTCACATCATAGCCTTCGTCACTAAACACCATTTCACTTAAATCTGTATATTTCCCATAAGGATAAGCCAATACCCGTGGCGCTTTATCGAGATGTTCTTCAAACAATGCGCGCATAGTATTACAATCCTTCGAAAGAAAGTCAACATATGACGCTACACTTTCCCCTTCCATTTGTAAACAACCATCACGAATTGGGTCTTCATCCAAGCCCAAGACCTCATGAATATCATAGCCATGGCTCTCAATATCAATCACACCGGTTTTCTCCATCTCTGCAGCTTCCGCCCAGCTAAAATGCGGCGCCATGCTCTTGCCCGTATCCTTATAGGTTTCCTGACCCACTGTGGCACCAATCGCAAAAATTGTTGCCTTCATATTATATGCCTCAAGAATTGGCATCGCCAGCGTATAGTTGCTGGAATACCCATCGTCAAAGGTAATCACCACCGATTTTTCCGGTAGCTCCACACCTTCATTCACATACCGACGTAAATCATCAAAGGTCACAGCGGTATAGCCCGCCTCGGAAAGGGCTTTCATTTGCGCCTTAAACCGGTCCACCGTCATAATATCCCAGTTATCCGCAATTTTTCCTTCCACTAGATGATGATACATGAGAATCGGCACTTTTTTAGCCCTATTATCGTCAGCCGCAGGCATCTCATCTCCATACGGCATCGTCTCGCTATTTGTACGACCTTTGTCCACATAAGCGCCAAAATCATCCGGCACATAGGTCATTGACGCATCAACAAGGCGTGCAGCAATCATCTTCCCCACAAATTTTCTAAAATGCATGTCATCATAAAAATACCGTGGGTCTTGGCTCAAGGCACTCCACGAAAAATCCCAATACGGCGTCACGGCGGCGAGCTTTGTATAAAAATCAGACACATCCTCTTCATCAAAGCACGACACATATTTCCAATACACCGGTGAAGCAACCACCACTAAATTTACGTGGTGCTCATCACACAACGTACGAATGGCAGCAATATGCTTCATACATTGCGTTGTTTCCGTCAGTCTATAATGCCCCTCCGTCCCAGCATCAAATTCAGGATGAGCCTGTACATACTGCGACAACTCGCTAATGCGCCCACTGTCCTCTTGTCTGGTATCAAAAGCACCGTTTTTTGCATCAAACACATCAAAATCCTGTCGTAAGTAATCATTTTGAGACCGACACGCCAGTTTTTCTTGGCCATACCGCGGGTCAGCAAACAGATATTTTTTATAAAACGAAAACGCAGACTCATCGCTCAACTGATACGGCATCGTTTCTGCCAAGGTATCCTGTTTGCCATCGCTACTCACACCATTTGCCGGGGATACATTAAGCACGATATTTTTCACCTCATAGTGCTCAAGCAAATACCTACAATACTGTTCACTGACACGCATATCGTTATCGTAAAATGCCAAATTATAAAACCGCGCATCAAAGAAATCATTGAAAGCATCCACCGGATACGCCCCAGCTTCAGACCCACCAATAATATAAGAATCAAACTCCTCATGATGTTGCTTCAAATACTGAAACTTCGCCACCTTCGGATTTTGAGTTTCATTATAAGACCACCAATGCAAATGTCGGTCTCCAAAGACGCCAAACGGATCCGTACTCACATTAAACCCTGCTAGGTAACCCGGTGCAAGCCCTATACGAAGCCCCACTAATAAGCAACAAACAATCAACACACCTGAAAGTAACAAACCCAAACATCCAAGAAAAGTTGGTTTTCTTTTCCTCATACAAATCACTTCCTTTTCACTGTTTCCTTTATTTCTCATGCCGCTTCCCCTCGCAACATCATTATCATCCTAACAAAAACTTTCAAAAGCTGTCAACCAAGCCATTTCAATACGCTCTAATATAAAAATCACCATCAAAAAAGCCGATGACTCATAAACGGTCACCGACTTTATACATCCGTCAAATCTGTTTATCTATTAAACAATCGGCTTTTGCCAAAGCAAGCAGACAAAAGCACCTACAGCACCCTTTGCTCGGTATGCGTCATCCAATTCTCGGGTTGCTTCTCTATCCGCTGTAGCAAACGGCAAAAAGACACTCTCTGCACTTGCCACGAGCTGTTCCGGAAGAAGCGCACGCATCTGATCAGCGGTTTTAAAACAAGCATGGTGGAAAACACTGTCTTCTCTTGGCATATGACTAATATATTCGATGCCCCAATCAGAATTTCCGGTAATGGTCCCAATCAACACATAGCCACCCGGCTTGACGACACGCATAAATTCATCCAGCGCTTTTTGGTCGTCATGAATAAATTCAAAAGCCGCCATAGACAACACAGCATCAAAGTGCTCGTCCGGAAAATCCAACGCATAAAGGTCACCCACATGAAAAGTTAGCTGCGTACTGTATTCAGAGGCCGCTGCTTTTTCCTTGGCATAACCAATCATCGGCACGCTAAGGTCGACACCTTCTACAACTGCCCCTAAACGCGCCATCTTCATTGAAAAGTTCCCAGTCCCGCAGCCTGCGTCCAACACCGTCATTCCCTCAGACGGTTGAAAGAGAGAAAACGCACATTCTGTTTCCAACGTATCCACCAGCGCACCCTTTTGAGTACAATACCAATCATCGTACTCCGGCGCTTTTTGATCAAAATCTGCCATTGTTGTTCCTCCTTGTACAAATCCAGTCTCTTTGTTTGAGGGTACCATGAAGAAGATGTATTGACAAGCACTCATAAAGTGCTAAAATAATATTAGCACTCGAAATCGACGAGTGCTAATATTTCCAAGAGGTGACCATATTATGAGTAAGAAATCCTTTAAGGCAGAATCCCAACGCTTAATGGATTTAATGATTCATTCCATTTACACCAATCGCGAAATTTTCTTGCGCGAATTGATTTCCAATGCGTCCGACGCCATCGACAAGGTTTACTATCAAACATTAACCGACGAAAATCGAGAATTTAACAAAGAAGATTTTTATATCCGTCTGACACCAAACAAAGAAGCGCGCACCATCACCATCGAAGACACCGGTGTTGGGATGACTGCCGATGAATTAGAAACTAACCTTGGGACCATTGCCAAGAGCGGAAGTTATGATTTTAAAAATGATAAAGAACTCGAAGACGACCACAATATCATCGGTCAATTCGGTGTCGGCTTCTATGCGTCCTTCATGGTTGCTAAAGAAGTCACCGTTGAATCCAAAACCTGGAATGCAGACGAACCTGCCGCAATGTGGCATTCCGACGGCACCGACGGCTACACCATTTCCGACAGTGATCGTACCACTCCAGGGACTAAAATCACATTATTATTACGCGATAACACCGACGAAGAAAATTACGACGAATTCCTCGATCCACATGTTCTTCGCGAACTCGTTACCCGCTATTCCAATTACATCCGCTACCCAATCCTCATGCTCTGCGAAAAGACACGCATGAAAGAAGGTACCGAAGACAATCCAGAATACGAAACCTATTTCGAAGACGATACCTTAAACTCCATGGTGCCAATTTGGCGCAAAAACAAAAACGAACTTTCCGATGAAGACTACGAAAACTTCTATCATGAACGTCGTTTCGGTTTCGACAAGCCACTCAAGCACATCCATCTCTACGCTGAAGGGCTTTTGAGCTATCGTGCCATCCTCTACATTCCAAGTCAACCTCCATACGACTACTACACCAACGATTACAAGCGCGGCTTAGCACTCTATTCCAACGGTGTTATGATTATGGAAAACTGCGAAGACCTCTTGCCAAGCTACTACAACTTCGTCAAAGGGGTTGTCGACAGCGAAGACTTGTCCTTGAACATTTCCCGCGAAATGTTACAGCAAGACCGCCAACTCCGCGTCATCAAGCATAAAATCGACGAACGCATCACCAAAGAATTGCATACTATGCTCGAAAAGGACCGCGAAACCTACGAAAAATTCTTCCACGCCTTCGGTCGTCAACTCAAAATCAGTACCTATGATTACTACGGTGCCAATAAAGAAAAATTGCAAGACTTCCTGCTTTTCCACTCTTCTACTGAAAACAAACTTGCGACATTGAAAGAGTATGTTGACCGTATGCCGGAAGAGCAAAAATACATCTACTACGCCACCGGCGCAAACATTGAACAAATCGACACCTTACCACAGGTCGGCATCATCAAAAAGAAAAACTACGAAATGCTCTACCTCACTGAAGCATTCGATGAATTCGTACTCAAAACCTTGGGCGAATACGCCGGCAAGGAATTCCGTTCCGTTTCCGGCGATGACCTCGGCTTAGACGACAACAAGGACGACAACGCCGAAGAAAACGAAGAGCAAACCACCTTCTTTAAGAAGCTCGCCGATTATCTCGGCAACGAGGTGGTTCGTGTTAAGACCAGCACCCTACTCTCCGACGAAGACGCTGTGTATCTTTCTACCGAAGGACAAATTTCCGTCGACATGGAAAAACTTTACGCATCCATGCCTAACGGCGGCGCCATCAAAGCGCAAAAGGTGCTCGAAATCAACAAAAATCACCCAATCTATACAAAACTCGAAGCACTCTACAAAGATAACAACGAAGAAGAGCTCGCGCTTTATACCAAACTCCTCTATCAACAAGCCCGCTTAATCGCCGGTCTCCCTGTAGAGGATCCAACCAATTTCGCCCGCAGCATTTCTAAACTCATGACAAAATAATACACACCATCTGCCATACACCTTCCGAAAAAGCCCGAGCATCGCTCGGGCTTTCAGACTGTCGAAAAAGGTCGCCGAAAGGCGGCCTTTTTCTTATATAATAGATAT
>USCP01000039.1 GCA_900553245.1 uncultured Peptococcaceae bacterium | reverse complement strand
GGCTTAGTTAAGCCTATTGAACAAAGAAAACTATATGAATTAACAAAAAATAAGGAATCTAAATGATACTATACGAGGGAGGACGCAAAATGAAAAAAGCGGTGATTTTAGGTGCCGGCGCCATGGGAAAAAAACTGGCGGCTCTTTTAAATAAAAATACCGTGGTCCTTCTTGCCTACGGTGACAACAATACACAGTGTCACAGCCTACAAGGGCCGGTACCGATTGTGGCAGTGGAGGATGCCCTTGCCTTGTCGCCGGCGGTTGTGTTCATCGGCGTTGCCGGAATGGAACGCACTCAAGCGCTGACTCGGCAAGCCCGAAAGGCAGGCTTTGACGGTGAAATTCTGAGCCTATCGGAGGGAATGGCCTATTGCGACCTTCGCGCGGCAACGCTTTTCAGTGCCAAGGCACGTCTTTCGGAGATTCCGGGAGATATCGCAGAGTTGGGGGTGTATCAAGGGGATTTTGCCTGGCAGCTCAATCTCGCTTTTCCAACACGAACCTTACATCTTTTTGATACCTTTTCGGGGTTTGCAGCGGCGGACCTACGCCAAGAAGCCCCTCTTGATGCGCAGGGAAAAATTGATTTTAGCGACACTTCCGCCAAGGCGGTTTGTGCGCGGATGCCCTATCCCGAACAGGTTGTGGTACACGAAGGCCTTTTCCCACAAACGGCAGAGGGCCTTGAAACACGCTTTGCCTTTGTGAGCTTGGATGCGGATCTCTATGCGCCTACCTTAGCTGGCTTGGAATATTTTATGCCACGCTTGGCATCGGGTGGCATGATCTTTGTGCACGATGCTGTCAATCCGCGCTTTGCCGGCGTGGGAGAGGCCATCCGCGCGTATGAAGCACGCCACGGTGCGTTGATGCTCTTGCCACTCCCCGATTTACATGGCACGGCTGTTATACTAAAGCCTTAAACGCCCATAGAAAAAGCCCCGCTTTAGCGACACTAAAGCGGGGCTTTTTGTATACGTAGGGCAACAATCAGTCTTTGATGCAAGCGAAGAGATCGGCATCATCGTCTTCGTCGGCAACGGTGTTGTCGGCTTCTGCGGCGGTGCTTTCTAAATCCTTTTGCTTTTCATCTTGTTGTGCGTTTTCTTCGGCATGTTTTTTTGAAAATTTTTCTAACATAAGAAGCACTCCTTTTGTTTTTATATGGCAACGGCGCAAAGCCGTGTCGTTACTCGTTAATGTCCATGGTATAGACCGGACGCGTTGGGCGTGGGGCCGGTGCCATGGTTGGAATATCTGTATAGTCCAAGGCAAAAAGGTCTTCGAGGTCGTCCATGGTGAGGCGACTGATGGCACTTTCTTCAGAGGTAATGATCGCATCGGAAAGGGCCTGCTTCTTTTCCTTGAGCTTGAGGATTTTTTCCTCGATGGTATTTTTGGTAATTAAGCGAATGACATGGACGCTATTCTTTTGCCCAATGCGGTGGGTACGGTCGGTGGCTTGGTTTTCCACGCTTTGGTTCCACCATGGGTCGTAGTGAATCACGGTGTCGGCACTGGTGAGATTTAAGCCGATACCGTCGGCTTTGAGGGAAATGAGGAACACCGGAATGTGCTCTTCATTAAAGCGGTTAACGAGCGCCATGCGATCACTGCTCTTGGTTTTGCCGGTCAAGGTCAGATAGTCGATGCCGCGTTTTTCAAGCTCCGGCACAATCATATCGAGCACGCTCGTAAACTGACTAAAGACGAGCATCTGATGCCCGGCGGCTGCGCGGTCCTCAATGACACTCATGCAGAGGTTGAGCTTGGCCGACGGTTTATCGAAGCCGTCCAAGAAAAGGGCCGGTGAGCAACACACTTGGCGCAAACGCATGAGCAGTGTAAGCACACGTACGCGGGCTTGACCTGCCGGATGGTTGGCAATTTCCTCGATAAAGGTCTTGTGACTGAGGGCAAGCTGGGTGTGGTAAATGCGGCGCTCTTCTTCGCTGAGCTCGGCATAGAGCACGGTATCAATTTTATCCGGCAATTCGGTGAGCACGTCATTTTTGATACGGCGAAGCACAAACGGTGAAATTTGTCGTTTGAGTTGAGTGAGACGGACGGTGTCCTCGTAGCGGGTGATTGGCACCTCATAAAGGTTGCGGAATTCACGCCAGCTGTGGAGATAGCCCGGCAAGCAGAAGTCCATGATGCTCCAAAGGTCTGCCAAGGAGTTTTCGATTGGTGTCCCAGTGAGGGCAAAATGGTGTAAGCCGTTGAGGCTCTTGAGGCTCTTGGTGTTTTGGGTGTAGCTGTTCTTGATGTATTGGCCTTCGTCGCTGACGATGGAGTCAAACTGATAGTTTTCGTACATCGGTGCATCGCGGCGCAAGGTTGCGTAGCTGGTGAGAATCACCGTGCCTTCCGGAATATCGGCAAGAAGCGCCTCACGTTCCTTTTTGCTACCGACAATGATGCGATAGTTTAAGGATGGCGCGAAACGATTGAGCTCGGCTTCCCAGTTGTAAATGAGAGAGGTCGGCATGACGATAATGGAACGTGCACGCGGATTTTCCTCATGCTGGTGCAGGAGGTAGGCGATTGTTTGAAGGGTTTTCCCCAAGCCCATATCGTCTGCTAGGATACCGCCAAAGCCCAAGCGTGCCAAACGGGTGAGCCATTGATAGCCTTGCATCTGGTAGCTGCGAAGGGTGGCTTTGAGCCCTTGCGGCACCGGCGTTTCTTGGGTGTCGCCTCGGGTCAGCTCGGCGGCGAAGGTACGGAAGGCTTCGCGGCGGTTAAAGACCACATCACAGGCATCCTCATCAAAGGCATCCAAGGTGAGGGCGCGATAGAGCGGAAGCTCTACGGGTTCGTCGTCCTCTAACTCTTTCAGCGGAATCCCACAGTCGTTTAAGAGATCATTCACCGCGGCAATCTGTGGATTGATGATGTCAATATAGGTATCGTCGGTCAAACGGATGTATTTTTTGCCGGCACGGTAGGCTTTCAATACTTCGAGAAAAACCTCGCGACCGTAGACCTTTTCATCAAAGGACAGCTCAAGCATCCCGTGGGTGATGTTGGCAGTCATATGTGGTGCCATAGCGCGTTTTGGCTGCACCTTGGAAAGGGTGTTTTCGATGTCAATTTCTGCCAGTGGCATAAGCTCCGGCAAGCCCTCATGGAGAAAATCGTAGATGGTGTCTTCGCCGACTAAGAGCCATTCGTCCTCGTTGACAGAGAAACGATATTTGTCGAGCAAGGCGGCAAAGGCATTTTCGGCGTCGATGTCACGCAAGAGATGCGGTGGGATGTCTTCCGGTACAAGCGGATTGAAGCTCGCTTGCCCGTAGTGGAAACGCAAGCGCCCACGAATGGTGTTGCGCTGCGGATAGTCTAAAGTTAAACGCACCACCAATTGGTCGGCGATGTGTTCTTGGCGCAGGCTCGGGTCAATTTGCAAGTCTACATACGGAGCCACCTGCGGCACCACCCGTGCCATAAAGCGGGTTAGTTGGTCATCGTTTAACACAAGGGCGTTGTCGGCCTTCTTTACCGTTTGGAGCAGTGGCAGGACGTGTTGTTGATAGCCCTCGCTAGGACGCAAAATGGCGTCGTCGTTATAAAGGTAGCTCAAACGATTGTTGGAAAAAATCTTGTAATCGTCCATGCTCACCCCGAGCAAATATTCATCACCGGAGCGTGCCACTACTTGAACGATGGTTTCCGGCGTGCGATTTTGCATGCGCATACGACCGGTGGTGCCATCCTTACGGTGACTGTTAATCTCACCGCCATGGTCTGCCACATAGTCAAAAAGCTGGTCAAACTGGTTGTGAGAGAGGTGCAGATAGCGCCCCACCTTTGGCAGCCCATCCAGATTTGAATTGTTGCCGTAGGTGAGCCAGTCAAAGGCATTATCAATAAGATTTAAGTAAAATTGACTCGGTTGGTCAAAGTTTTCACGTTTGTGCTCTAAAATGAGTTGTTTACCGTAGGTGACGGTGTCATTGTGGAGCAGGTGGGTGTAAAAGGTGGAAATGCTCTTTAAGATGTAGGCTTTCTTTGGAGAGGCTACATGAAATTCCAAGCTGAAGTAATTGTTGTATGGGTCAAAGTCTAAGGTTGGAATGAGGGAGGCCTTTGGCTTTTTGGTAATGCCGGTGCCGTCCGGTGAGAAATCCACCTTTGGCTCGTAGAGGGCCAAAAGTTCAGCCACTGCGCCTTCATCGCTTTTGGTGGCGGTTGGCACTAAAATATCGGACAGTGCGCGCACGAGTGCCGCCAAATGCTTGCAAAGGGTGGTGGTGTTGTCGCTGCAGGTACAGTGAAAGTTTAAGAGATGTTCGCCGCGCATGACCAAAAACGGTGTTTCCCCATCCACCTCAGCGTCGGCCATGATCGTCGAAGAATCCGGCAAGGTGCTGCCTGCCACGTGGTCAACTGAATTTATCTTGATATGCTGAACCTTGCCTAGTTGATAATACGCTAGGCCTTGGCTGATGACAGACTTGTCTTCGGTATAATCATAAATAAGATCGCGTATCGACATAAACGCGGAGCCCTCCTTTTTTTGTGCATTTTAGTATTATATCACAAATGCGCCCGCATGGTGCGACATAATCCGACAATATTTCCAACAAATGAAGAGGTTGTCCTGTGTAAACGGACAGAACTTGAAGGGCATTTTTGGACTGTGTATAATATTATGAACCGATATGTTGGCAATTCTTAACACTTTCACAATAAAACGTAACCGTCAGCACATCCTTTGCCATGGCAAAGGGGTTATAATGACAACGACATCACAGAGGAGGAAGACTTGTGCAGTTTGTGAGTTTGGCAAGTGGTAGCAAAGGCAACTGTTATTACCTGGCATCCGATGAAGGGGCATTCCTGGTCGATTGTGGCATCAGCTTGAAGCGCATCGAACAAGGAGTGGCAACCTTGGGCCGTGGTGGCATGGATGCCATCCGCGGTGTCCTTTTGACCCATGAGCACCGTGATCATATCTCGGGGCTGGGCCCACTCTTGCGCCGTCACCATATTCCTGTGTACGGCACCCGCGATACCTTAGATGCCTTGGAAGAAAAGGTCATCGGCAAGGTGGACCGTCATTTATTCTATGCACTTGATGACGACGCGCTCAACTTGGCGGATTTTCGTATTTCCTACAGCCGTGTGAGTCACGATGCGGCAGATCCGGTGAGCTATCAAATCGCTTGGCAGGACAAGAAAATCGGCATGTTGACCGACAGCGGCGTTCTTTCGGATGAGAACATGAACGCGCTTTATGACAGCGACCTTCTTTTAATAGAAGCCAACCACGATGCAGATATGCTGCGCGACGGCTCCTATCCCTATTATTTGAAGCAACGTATTGCGGGGCGTTTTGGGCATTTGTCGAATGTGAACTGCGCCGAGGCTTTGCCGGAGATGATTGGCGCACGGACGAAGCATATTGTTCTTGCACATTTAAGCGAGCAGAACAATTCTCCGACCTATGCCTATCACACAGTGTGCGAGGCGCTTTCCGCGCATTTGCCAAAGGGGCATACGGTGGACGTTCAGGTTGCCACCCAAAAGACCCCTCTTGCATTCTTCCTCCCATCCTTGACATAAAATCCCTAGCGAAGGAGCTGCTTTTATATGGAAAACAACCAATATCCCAACAATCAAGATCCAATGAATGGTCAAAACGTGCCACCGACTGAATCAACGGAATCACGTTATGTGCGTATGGAGGATGCACATAACGCATCGATGCAGGCTTCCGAAAAAACTGGAAATGATGTGCAGGTGGAAGAAGTGACGAGCACCATGGCAGAACCGGTGGGCACCCCTTATGACAACGTGGTGAGCGATGAAACCCAAGTGTATCAAGCACAAACTGTGAATAGTGTTGAATCGGCGGGCGATGTGACCCAAGAATTGCCAAAGACAGACACCATGGAAGTGACGGCCTCTCAAAGTGCTGCGGCAAATGAGGCACAAGTGCCACACTCTCAAGGGGGCGCGTCTGAAGTTGTAAACAACGCGAGCGTGCCACCGCAAGCGCCAAAAGGAAAAACCAAGCGTAAAAAACACGGCAATTTCGGGAAGTTTTTAGCAGTGCTTTTAATCGGTGCCTTGGTCGGTGGGGCTGCAGGCGGCGTTGCAGGCTACCAAATGGCCGGTCAAAATAAGAGCACGCCGACAGTGACCCAACAGGACCTCAAGGATGCACCGAAGGATGCCAATGGCAATTTGAGCGTTGCTACCATTGCGGAACATGCCATGCCTGCGGTTGTAAGCGTCTATAACATGGCCAACGTCAGCCAAAACCCATTTGCCGGCGGTATGTTTGGCGGCATGCAAGGCGATGGTGAAGGCACCGACGGAAGCAGCGGTGAAAGTACCGCCCAAGGCTACGGCTCCGGTGTCATCATCAGTGCCGATGGCCTCATCGTGACAAACTATCACGTGATTGAAGACTCCGACAGTGTCGTGGTGACCACTGAGGGTGACAAGGAATATACGGCGGAAGTTTTGGGCACTGATGCGTCCTTGGATTTAGCTGTATTGAAAATCGACGCCGAGGATTTGCCATATGTGGATATTGCCGATTCTGATCAAGTGAAAGTCGGGGATTTGGCAGTGGCTATTGGTAATCCTTTGGGCAGTGAATTTGCCGATACCGTTACCGATGGGATTATCAGCGGTGTAGACCGTAAAATTTCCAGTGAAAACGGCGATTTGGGGCTTTTACAAACCAATGCTTCCATCAACAGTGGGAATAGTGGCGGTGCCCTCTTAAACGGCCAAGGTCAGCTCGTGGGCATCAACTCTATGAAGATTCAATCCAGCGGCATGACTGCCGTTGAAGGGATGGGCTTTGCAATTCCTTCCAACACGGTACTTGATTTTGTCAATAGCGTGAAGGACGGCTCTCATACCAAAAACAGCACCAAAAAGGCATGGATTGGGATTACCGGCTATAATATGAATGAAAGCATCGCCCGTCAGCTTGACACCGAACAAAACACCGGCATTCTCGTGGCAGGGGTGTGACCGAAGGCAGTCCGGCAGCAGAAGCCGGTCTTGAACAAGCCGACATCATTGTTGGTGCCGACGGCAGTGACGTAGAAACTTTTGATGACCTGACAGCCATCATTGAAGCAAAACAACCGGGTGATACCATTGAACTCACCGTTATCCGCCAAGGTCAAACCGGCAAAGTCAGTGTGACCTTAGGCACCCAGAATTAAACAGCGTTCAACAATCTCAGGCGCGGTCAATCCATTATTGACCGCGCCTGTTGTTTCATATTACACTGTCTATTGATGACTATTAAACGTAAAGGGGTTTATTGACACCATGATTATTTTCTATCAAATTCCTAATGATGAAACTGCAGTACGTCTGCGCAAAATTATTGAAGAAGACAAGATTGAACACATGTATGTGAATAAGGAAGTAGCCGGTCAAACCATCGGTGCCCTCTTTGCAGGTGACTTGACCGAAAACCCTCACCAAGATCAAAGTTTGCCAATCGATCCTGCAGTTATTTTTAATGCGGCAGATACCAGCCAAGAAGAAGCTACAAAGTTACTCGAAAAATTCCACAACAACGACATCGTGTTTGGTTATCCAATCTATGCCGATGACAGTCTGATGAACCTTCCTCTTGGGGATGTGCTCGTAGGCCATCGTGATTATCAAAACTTCTTAAACAAGCTCTCCTTCTTGCAACAAATGATTGACGGTTGCGCTGCCCTCAAGGAAGAACTCTATGACCAAGACAAGTGGAGTGAGCTCAAGATGACTTTGGCCAACGCCAACGCTTTCCTTGATGCCATTGTGAGTGACACCAACAGTGAATTTGACCAAGTGAATCCGGATGACATTGATAAGCACATCACCGGATTGCAAGTGGCAATGAAGAATTTGCTCGGCTAATTTTAGCTTTTTTATTGAAGGGAACCTACACCATGTTAAGCTTAACCAAGCTCCTTACGGGAGATACCTATTATGGGGATGATTTGCGATATACACCGGCAAGTAAGAATGCCAAAAACGGCGTTGCCGAAGGGCGCGGACCGGTGGTGAGTTGGAACTACACACGCACTTGCAACCTCAAATGTCGCCATTGTTACTCCAGTTCCGAAGCAAAGACCTACGACAACGAATTGTCTACCGAAGAAGCCTTGACTTTGATTGATGATTTGGCGGACTTTAACGTACCGGTGATTTTGTTCTCCGGTGGAGAGCCGTTGATTCGCAAAGACTTTTTCACCTTGGCTGCCCACGCTCGTGAAAAAGGTATTCGTGCGACCTTATCCACCAACGGGACCTTAATTACCCCGGAAGTGGCTCAAAAAATCAAAGACCATGGCATTGGCTATGTTGGCATCTCTATTGATGGGGTGCGTGAAGTGAATGATGATTTTCGTGGTGTAGAAGGCGCCTACGACCGTGCGCTTGAAGGCATTCGCAATTGCCGCAGTGTGGGGCAACGTGTAGGCTTACGTTTTACCATCAATAAGGCAAATATGGATTATGTGTCCGATGTGCTCGATTTGCTCGAAGAAGAAGGCATTGACCGTATTTGCTTCTACCATTTGGTGTATTCCGGTCGCGGAGAGGCCATCAAACACGATGACCTTTCCGCGGAGGAAACCCGTGCCGTGGTGGACCTCATCATTGACCGCGTGCTCGACTTTGACAAGCGCGGCATCAAAAAAGAGGTGCTTCTCGTGGACAACCACGCCGACGGCCCTTATATGTATTTGAAATTCCGTGAAAAGGATCCGGAACGTGCGGCGCATATCTATCGATTGCTTCGTATCAATGGTGGGAACCGCTCCGGCATTGCTTTTTCCAATATTGACAATGAAGGCAATGTGCATCCGGATCAATTTACCCAACATCACACCTTAGGCAACGTGCGCGAACGCAAGTTTAGCGATATTTGGTGTGACACCTCCATTCCGCTTTTGGCAGGTCTTAAAGACCGCAAGGCATTGCTTGATGAAAAATGTCGTGCTTGCAGCTGGCTTAATATCTGTAACGGCAATTTCCGTGCCCGCGGGGAAGCCGTCACCGGCGATTTCTGGGGCTTTGACCCAGCCTGCTACTTAACCGATGAAGAACGTGCCATGCCGGCGCCGGAGGAAAACGTATGAACATTATGAGTTGGAACACCACCAATGCCTGCAATCTTTATTGCAAGCATTGCTATCGTGAATCCGGTCCGTTGGCGGAAGGCGAATTGAACACCCAAGAAGGCAAAAAACTCATTGATGAAATTGCCAAGGCGGGTTTTCACATTATGATTTTTTCCGGTGGCGAACCATTGACCCGTCCCGACATTTACGAATTGATTGCTCACGCACGTGAAGTAGGCTTGCGTCCGGTATTGGGGTCTAACGGCACCCTGATTACACCGGAAGTGGCGCTTCGCCTTAAAGAGGCGGGGCTCATGGCAGCTGGCATCAGCTTAGACAGTTTAGACCCACAAAAGCATGATGAACTGCGTGGCAAGGAAGGCGCTTGGGAAGCCGCGGTACAAGGCATGAAAAACTGCCGTGACGCCGGTTTGGGCTTTCAAATTCACACCACCGTCATGGATTGGAACGAAGGGGAAATCACTGAGATGATGGATTTTGCCGTAGAAATCGGTGCCCGTGCCCATCATATCTTCTTCCTCGTGCCAACCGGTCGTGGCGAAGACATTGTCGATATGGCATTGGACCGCGAAGCCTACGAAGATGTGCTCACACGCATCATGACCAAGGCCAAGGAAGTGCCAATTGAAGTAAAACCAACCTGCGCGCCACAGTTTATTCGTGTGGCTGACAAGGTGGGAAAAAAGCACCGTTTTTCCAAAGGGTGCTTGGCAGGCATCAGCTACTGCATCATCAGCCCGAAAGGCGACGTGCAGCCTTGCGCCTATATGAAAATGGAAATTGGCAACGTGCGTGATTTGCCGTTTGACCGTATTTGGGCTGAAAACGACACCTTCAAAACCCTGCGCACCATGCAATACAGCGGTGAATGTGGAGCGTGCGAATACGGCAGTAAATGCGGTGGTTGCCGCGCCCGTGCCGCCTATTACCATAAGGGTGACTACATGAGCGCCGACCCACTGTGCATTCGCAACAAAGAATAGGAGAATGACGATGTTTGAATTAGACGCCATTGACCGCCAAATATTGATGATTCTCCAACGTGGCATTGCCATTACCTCCCGCCCTTACCAAGCGATGGCAGAGGAAATTGGCGGTGAAGTCACCGAATCCGATGTGATTTATCGCATTGACCGCATGAAAAAAGAAAACATCATCCGCCGTATGTCCGGCTTCTTTGATTCTCGCAAGCTGGGCTATCAATCTATGCTGGTCGCCGTCAAGCCAAAGGCCGGCGATTTTGACGATGCGGTGGCATTTATCAACAAATACCCGGGGATTACCCATAACTACGAGCGCAGCCACGAGTACAGCATTTGGTTTACCATCATTGCCATCAACCAACCGACCCTCGATATGATTCTCGATCAAATCGAAGACTGCGGTTATGTGCAGGATATGATGCGCTTTGAAATGAGCGAGCGCTTTAAAATTGACGTCACCTTCGATGTGGCAAAGGAAGGAGGGGACGCCCATGCAACAGCCGGTCACTGAAACTGAAAAAGCCATCGTGCGTGCGCTCCAACAGGATTTGCCGTTGGTGCCGGAGCCTTATCGCGTGGTGGCAGAGTCTCTCGGCATGACCGAAGAAGAATTGATTGCAGGCATCCAAGGCTTGATGGATAAGGGCTGTCTTAAGCGCATCTCCATCGCCTTGCGCCACAAAAACGTAGGCTATAAGGTCAACGTGATGGTGGTTTGGGACGTGCCGGACGAACGTATTCGTGATGTCGGCGCACGTGTGAGTGCCCATCCTGCGGTTACCCATTGCTACAAGCGCAATCGTAGCGAAAAATTCCCGTATAATTTCTACACCATGGTGCATGCTCGCAGTGACGAGGAATATGACCAAGTCATCAATGAACTGGTGGCAATCGTCGGTCGTGAGGTGCCCCATGACGTCTCCTTTGAAGGGCTGCGCAGCATGCGCGAGCTTAAGAAGGTTGGTATGAAATACTTCCTTGAAAAACCGGAAGATATGATTGAAGAATAATGAAAACGCGTTCTCCCTATGAAAAGGGAGGACGCGTTTTTTGTTATTTTTTCGAAAAAGGTTGGTCCTTGAAAAGTCAGGACAAAGGGTGTATTATCAACATGAACGTTGTTCATGTTGGAGGGATGAGAATGAATAAGAACGCAACCTCACGTGAAGAAATTCTGCGCGTGGGGAAAGAGTTGCTTTTAGAAGGTGGACCGGATGCAGTAAGCATGCGTGCGGTTGCTGCCGGCT
>USCP01000038.1 GCA_900553245.1 uncultured Peptococcaceae bacterium | reverse complement strand
ATCCAAAATCACCGCCTCAGGAAGGAGCATCGCATCTGCCACCGAATACTTCTTTCCATCAATATAGATGGTTGCAAAATGCGTAGACTCACTCCCAGTCCCTGCTGTTGTTGGCATCGCCACATGCACCACATCCATAGGTACCGGATGGGTCAAGCGTTCCAACAGCGACAAGGATGCATCCGTCGCACTCATCGCCTTAATCGCTTTTGCCACATCAATGGCACTACCGCCGCCAATACTCAAAATCCCATCGCATGCATTGTCACGATAAGCCACAAGCCCCGCTTGTACCTGCTCTGCCGTCGGATTTGGCGTAAAGCCCGAAAAGTGCACATATGGCATGCTTCGACGTTCCAACTCTTGCACAATCCCACTGCGCCCGAGGCCACCGCCACTTACAATCAGCGGATGCATGACGCCCAATCGCGCCAACAGCAACGGCACATCCGTCGCCATCGTCACAGCACCCGTCGCTACACCGTCAGCAAATGTCAAACAATCGTCATTTCGTTCAAAAAACACCTGACTCATCCAACAACACCCCTTCGCTATGATTGATTGGGATTATTATACCACAAACGTTCTATTGCTACATTGGAGATTCAGTGACGGTCCTCCAAAATCGCTCCCAACAACGCCTCGCATCCACGTGCCACATCATTAAACGTCGCATCAAAATTACCGGTATACCAAGGGTCCGCAATCTCGCGGCTCTCCCCAGCCAAAGAAAGAAATAAGTGCATCTTTCTCTCAGGATCACCTCCGCAAATTCTTTCCATATTACGCATATTCGCCGCATCCATCCCGATGAGCCAATCAAACGCCTTATAATCCGCCTTCGTCAGCTGGCGTGCACGATGCCCACACACCGGCACCCCCTCTTGCTCCAACTTCGCTCGCGCCGGTGGATAAATAGGATTTCCGATTTCTTCACGACTCGTCGCCGCACTATCCACACTCACCCAATCAATCCCACGCTCATGAAGAAGCGCACGAAACATATTTTCCGCCATCGCCGAACGACAAATATTGCCATGGCAAACAAATAATACTTTTGTCACTGCCAACCACTCCTTTTGTTTTGTATTGATACCATCATAATAGAATACCTTGTGCACCGCCAGCTAAACTTTTCAGCGACCGCACTGGTTGTTCCTATAAAGAACAATACTTTATTCTTACAGCGCACTTATCTATTCATATGCTTGATAAAGTATGCCTTTATAAAATAAAATTCAAAATTAACAGCACACAAAAAAGCCGTTAATAAGCACATGAACAAATCATAAAATACGCATATTAGTTTAATTTATATGTTTTCAAAAACATAGTTTTTTTATATAATCACATCGCCCGTTCTAAGTTTTCTAAAAAATTAGAATGTTGAATTGACGTATTTTTTCCAATACGCTATGATAAAAAAACATTAAGCGATATGAAGTTGTCATGATACAAACGCAGTATAACCATCGCTTACAACAGAAACCGGACCTGATGACTAATCGAAGGAGAATAGATTGGATCTGAAACTTACCGGTTTAATCGCACTATCGTAGAAAATCGCAACAAATCTAGGGAGGTTAGATGATTATGACTAGGCAATGTCCAACACCGTTGAAAACAAAGAAACGTCGCAAGAAAGTCGTCAGCACCGTACTGGCAGTCTCCATGCTATGCACCTTAGCACCGGCGACAGTCATTGCTGCTCCGCAGACGAAAGCACCGGTTTACTCCGATGTAACAGACAAAGCATGGTACAAAGAAGCAGTTGACTATGTCACCAATGAAGGATTGCTCGTTGGCGTATCTGCCGACAAATTTGGCCCACAAGAAAAAGTAACTCGTGGCATGGTCGCCACTGTCATGTGGCGTCAATGTGGCGCACCTCAAAATGATGGCACCTCCGACTTTAAGGATGTCGCAGCCGACAAATGGTATGCACAGGCCATCGCTTGGGGCGCCAAAGAAGGCTTGGTAGCGGGCTATAGCGCCGA
Source organism: uncultured Peptococcaceae bacterium (assembly GCA_900553245.1). Lineage (GTDB taxonomy): Bacteria > Bacillota > Peptococcia > Peptococcales > Peptococcaceae > UMGS1590. Next base: position 9,523 of record USCP01000038.1, on the reverse strand, counting down.
TACCTTTGGCCCTAACGACCCTGTTTCCAGGCAACAGCTTGCCAGCTTCATCCAACGCATGGCAAAGAAGAACGGCCAAGATACCAGCATCAAGGATGCATCCGTCCTTGATCAATTCAAAGATGCTAAGGACGTAGACGCTTGGGCGAAGGATGCCATGATTTGGGCATTAGAAAATAAAGTCATCGCTGGAACCGATGCCGGATTATTGGCACCGGATGCCAACGCCACACGCGCACAATATGCAGCTATTTTGATGCGCACCGGCGCCACCCTTTCCGATGACATTGACCTCGCCAACTACGACAAAGTCAGCTACTATCACAACGGTAAAATCATCACCGTCGACGAAAAAGTCGGCGAAACCAAAGACGGTCAGCCAATCACCGCTAAATCCGTATTAACCGGTGACGGGTACATCATCGCCGTGGCTTACACTGACGAAGAAGATGCAAAGCTCCAAAAACTTTTGGAAAATGCCAAATACGAAGACGTTGATTTGAACGGTGAAACGATGATTCCTGCGTTTGTAGACGCACACAGTCATATCAACTCCGTCGGTCAACTCATCGGTGCCACCCCATCTGACGGTGTCACCAGCTTAGAAAACCTTGTTATTGAAGGTAAAAAAGACTTCGAAGCATGGCTCAACGACCATACCTACGACAGTGAATACGGCCCAATCGAACCAGGCGGCAAATTCTGGTTTGTTACCAACGGCTATGACAACACCGCCTTCAAAGAAGGTTGGGATAAATACAACCTCCCTCCATATGCGATGCCAACCAAGGAAATGCTCGATGAAATTTCCACTGAATATCCAATCTGCTACGGCCATGCCAGCGGTCACTTGGGTGTTGTAAACAGCGTTGCATTGGAATTGATCGAACAAGGCATCAAGGAAAAAGGCCTTGAAAGTTATGCCAATGTAGATGTGAACTGGGCAAAAGATAAAAACGGCGAATATACCGGTTTATTAAACGAAAACGGTTATTTCGTCATCAGCCAACTTGGATTCAAGACCCCACAATCCATGCGTACCGCAAATAAATCCGGCGTATTAGAAAACGCAATGGATATTTACGCCAGCAACGGGATTGCCAGCGGGATTATCGGCACCGGCGGCGGTGACCAAACTGCTCTGATGGAAGGGATTCCTGAAGATGAACGCATTATCGACATCACTAGCTTGGTTGATTACGATACTCGCGCCACCGTGCTCAACGGTAAAACTACCGCTGAAAGCACCTTTGATGACAAGTATCACTTAAAATACGGTGCGGTAAAAATGTTCCTTGATGGTTCTCCACAAGGCAAAACCGCGTGGTTTGCCGTTGATCAAAACGCTCCATCCGGTGGCGGCTACTACCGCGACCCTAGCGAAACCCTCTTGACCAATGCTGATGAAAACAGCAAATGGTGGTGGGGTGAAGCCGAAGGTAAGATGTTTGAAACTGCTGATTTAACCACCCGTTTCACCAATCTCATGAAAGAAGGCGTACAGTTCCACTGCCACGCAAACGGGACCGGTGCCATCCAACAATTCATCGATGCTTATCGCGGTGCCCTCATCAACTGTGGTGTGGATTTGAAGGATAAAGAAGCCATTGCAGCCATGCAAGAAAAGATTCGTCCTGTCATCATCCACAGCCAAACCATCACCGACAAGCAATTACAAGAAGCGAAAGACTTAGGCTTGAACATCTCCTTCTTTACTGACCACGTTTACTACTACGGCGACTACCACCTCTACTCCACCTTGGGACCGGATCGCGGCCAACGTATTAGCCCAATGGCAGATGCATTAACCGAAGGCTCCGACATCAACATCACCATGCACCAAGACTCTCCGGTAGCACCTCCAAATATGGTCTTCTCCATCTTTAACGCTACAAACCGCATCACCCGCGATGGTCAACCTATTGGCCGTGGCTCTGCAGACGGCAGCAGCGACAACGACAACCGCATCAAGGATCTCACCAACAAGAAATTTGACACCCGTGACGAACGCGTCAGCGCTTACGAAGCACTGAAGTGCGTCACCATCAACGGGGCATGGCAAAACTACGATGAAGACGAAAAAGGCTCCATCACTGTTGGAAAACAAGCCGACTTCGCCATCTTAGAAGTGGATCCACTCTCTAATGCATTCCTCAACATGGACCCTGCAAAAGTACAACAAGGCGGTCTCGTTCTCGAAACCATCAACAACGACAAAGTGATTTTTCAAAAATAGTGATACTCTAACCACTCACTTCTCTTAAATCCTTTTCGTCGAATCCGTCGGTTCAGCCGACAAAAAAAGCAGTAGAAGCAATTCCCATTGCTTCTACTGCTTTTAATTTTCAAAAGATTCCTTGAGGACAACGAAGGTCCACCGCAAACGTCGGTGCATACGCTTCGATATACGCCGCTATGGCTTTAGATAAATCTACCAGTATATTTGATGAAAGCATCATCGCCTTATATTGATCATAATACAAACGATTTGCTTCCATCTCCGCTTGTAAATCATAGCTTCTTAAATTAATCGCATATACCTGTTGGTCCCGTATTTTAACCTGATACGACAGACCATCATAGCACCCCACGTTTACATACCTTGGTACACTTTCCAGATATTCTGCATAATCATCTATGATACGGCTAATGGAGTCGGCATCACAAATAGCCAATGGCTCAAGCTGTGCTTCATCCTCTAAACCAAAAATATAACGCTTTTCAAAAATAGTCCCATCATTATCAATCATATACGCCACACAACGTGAATAACCATATAAACACTCCGCTGGCTCTAATTGATAGGAAAATAAGCTCACATGAACACCTTCCCTACTGAAGTAACGCTAAACCTCCGTCCCCTCTACGTCCTCATCATCCGGACCGCTCACAGCGATTTGCACCATCTGCACCTCACCCGGTTCAAGCACAAGCTCACCGGCATCGTACTGTTCTTCTGCTAAAGCAAACGCTTCCTCCGCACTTTCTGCTTCAATTTCAAAATCTTGTACCACGGTTTCCTCGATGGTTACGATATATTTTTTCATGACTGTCACCTCATACTAATTTTTGATAGTGTCCACTTCCTAAAAAAGCGATGATGCCTTTGTCGCGCAAAAATTGAAGTTGCTGACGAATTTTCGGCTTGATATTGTGGTTTTGAGGATACTTTAAGGCCAGTTCATCGGCAAAATCGTACATATCCGCCAAAGTGAATTGTTGTGAGGGAATGCGATTGACGCAGTGTAGAATATCCATAAGCCAACTACGGCTTTGAATATTTTTCACAGCCAGTTGGCTACTACGCATGACCTTTTCTACCACGGCACTCGGGTCTACCTCATTACCATCCTCAATAATCGCAATGCGCCCTTGGTCAGGGATTTGATCAATCAAAATATTACATCCTACCCAGCCGGCGCGCCGTGCAGTCTCTGCAAGCGGCTTACGTTTTTCGATGATTTCCGGCACAAAAAAGTGACGTGGTACAAACAGAAGATTATTCACCTGCCATTCTTCTTTGGAATAACCCATAAAGAAGAAATCCGGATTATTGTTCCCGGTAATACGCGCAATCATCGTTTCATAAGCACCATCGTTCACTTTCTTGCCCATGCGCCCATTTTTGCTTTTGAGCTCATACTCACTATGGCAATGAGGACAATAAAAGTCCGCTACCGGTCGATTGGCCTCAAAGTGAGCCAGTCGCTCATGACCGCAACGCGGACAAAACATATTGCGACTCATCCAATCCTCGGTTAGCACTCGCGCAATTTGCGTGCCGGAATGGTATTGCTCAAGAAGTTGGCGATTAAATGTAAGCTCCATACCCGTCCCTCCGATTACCAATGCCTTTTCGGTCAATCATACAGCGTGTCATCTTCCGCAACTTTTTCCACTTCCATAGAGCTATCGTAATAATAGGAAAGATATTCCAAAAAATATCCTTTCAAAGTGTCCTTATCAAGCATCGGACTCATCACCACAGGATAGGCCTTATTCATTTCAAAAAGCACACGTCTTCCATAGCGTTCGTCCTTTCCCAGGTCCGGACGATTCTTTATTTTCGCTTTCAATACACTACTTAAACCGGTTTCTTCAATCACATCCATGATGTTAATCAGAAATTGCCCGTTTCTGAAAATCTCATATTTGATGATGTAGTTGAACACATCCAAATTGTCCAAGATGACACTGTAATAATGCTCATACTTATCCGGTGCTGCATTCTCCTGGACATACTGAGCAATCAGCAAGCCTTTATATATGTAGTTTTCCCAGTCGAAATTTTTTATCACTACATTTTTAAAAGCTGAATAGCCCTCTTTAATTTTCGGATATTTTTCCAGTAAACGTTCACGCTGATACAGGCACAGCCAAGAGTGCCAAAAACGTTCACTCATGGTAATATCACGGTCCAATTCCAGCACATACTCGTTCATCACCCGCAACATTTCAAAATAATCACCTTCGTTGTGGCTCTGGTTGAGATAAACCGGAAAGAACGGAATCTGTCTCGGAATCAGTATACTTTCATTTGAAAGATATTCACTTTGCCACAAGGTATCATCCAAAAATGCTTGATAAAAATGCTCGTCGTTTTTATAGCTATTTGTTAGCAACTTAATCTCCATTATGCATTCCCCTCACCGCGTTATGATACTTCATGATGAGATTATCTGATATTTTGTAAATCACTTCATCAATATTTTCCATACTTAGCTCCGAAATATTTTTAGACTGCATGAGACTGTATAACTTAGATTCTAATGCATTTTCCGGCGGCTCCATTTCTTCAACGTCCACTCCTTCATCCGGATTATCAGGATTGGCATGCATTAAAAAGCTGATAAGCGCCTTTTGTAAGCCCAAATAAAGGTACGGGTAATTGAGTTCTTTGCTATTTTGCACTTCGGCAAATTGATACTGCTCATTTTTGTAGACCACCAAAATGGTTTCCGCACCCAAACGGATTTCTACATCACTGTTGATGTCCGAGTCAATTTGCTTTTCAAAAAGATCGTAAGGCTTATTCTGTTCACCGTCAAAAATCACTGTATTTGAAAAAGCCAACACATTCCCCGCTTTGACTTGAATCTCTTCCTTGATAGCATCATAAAATGTATTCAAATCGTTGTTGTCGCTAAACTCCAAGGTTTCCGCTGCCTGCACCATAAGCTGCATGGTAGTACGCGCATGGATACAGAGCTTACGTTTTGGAATACTTTGTTGGGTTTTCTTTTTCAGCTGCAGTTTAAAAAACTGATTATCCTTTGATTTAATAATCAAATATAGATTGGCTTTTCCAGTCTTTAGCAACTCATAGATGTAGTCGGAGCTGATGTCCCAAGCGACCTCAATCAAAAAATCATCGGTATTGTCCTTAATCATGACATCCAAAGAAAATTCCGGGTCTTGATAATCATCCGAAAAATTCATCAATACAGGATAAGGAAAATTTGCTTTTTTGGTATAAATCACCTACTACACCTCCACAAAATAGGTAAACTTAAGCGATTGATTGAAGTGGTCCGAAAGTGCCATTTCAAGCATCACTTTCCCATCGGTAATAGACACATCATGCAGCATATTATCACGCACCTCACAAGTTCTATTTGTGCCCTTATCGACAATCTTCGCATAGTTATCCACCAAGTTAAATTCCGCTTCATACGGTTTTCCGGTTCCGTCTACTACTGCTAAAGCAATATTGCACAGACTTTCACCGCTGTATTGATCAATATTTGTGAAATCAAACATCAATACTTCCTTGCCCTTCATTACCGCGCGTTTAACCGCCTCCGGATTCATCGAATAACGCACACGATTTTTTTCTTTGTCCTGATTATCCTTTTTCGTAACACGGCGGATAATTTTATCAATCATGCTCTGCTTTTTCTTCTTTTCCTTTTGTTTTTTATTTGTTCGGCTTTTAGTCTTTACCTTGACAACTTCCTTGCTACTATTTTGATTGCCCTTTGTTAACTGAACCGTTGACACATCCTTAGAGGCGTCACGCTTAAAGCTACGTTCTTTAGCATAGATGACTTCGGACGTATCAATTTTGCCGTCAGAAGGATTCTTTTCCTTGATAACACCACTAAAAATCTCACCCATCACACGATCAATGTTATTTATAAAGCGCTTTGCATTTTTTAAAAGTTTCGGGTCCTTAAAATGCGTACAAGAAAGCTCAGTATGCGACTCATTTTCTAAGGACTTTAAAAATTGGTCCTCATCCGGTGTCATCGGAATCAAAACGCCATTAAACGGTGAATTGACATAGCTTTTTATTTTCTTATCTTCAATTTTCATCCCAATACCGCGCACAATCGCAACACGCGCACGCTTAATAGTTGCATCATATTGTAAATACAGCTTGAAATGATATTCTTTTTCTAAATCCGGTATGGTAATTTTTACCGGCTCCCTTTCGATATAACTTTCTAAATACAAAGGCGTAAAGCATTTGCTCATTTCGTTGCGGTCTTGTTCCTCATAAACGTCACTATTATTCACGATGTCGCGAATGGTTTCTTTATTGATTTCTAGTGCATTAACCTTCACCACCAATTTATTTTCTAAAATGGCAACAAAAAAATTATCGCACACCGCACGAACAATCGGCGTCACGCCTTGATACTGCTTACGTAAAAATGGAATGATAATTTTTAAACCTCGTGTTTGTTTCTGAAACACCGGTGAAAAATGATTTTCAAAAGGAATATATATTTCTCCGTCAAGATCTGTAAAATACCCTGACGCACGATACTTCACACCGTTAAGCTCGTGTTCAATTAGCTGTGTTGTTCCACCGATATGCTGATTACCTTGTGCATCACAATTGGCAAAAAACATCATATATAAATCGGATGCCGCATTACAGGCAATCTTCCCCACACCATGAGAACCACCACGCAAATTTTCCAGCTCTGCATCTTCTACAATTTGATGCACACCTTTCTTATACGCATAGGCGCCCCAGGTATCATTTTCACCGCAGTTCTCACCGTGCATCGCACCGGTTAACCCCTTGGTATTACAGTCTTCAAAGGAAATGTACGATACTGTGGCACGTGTCATCTCGCTTTGCATATGGTCAATGGTCTCGCGGGTATAGGTATTTTGTCCTTTAAGTGCAATAATATGTTGCTTAATCTCATCCACGCCAGGAATATCCGCCGCATCCATTTCACCGACAGAAATTGTCACCTCTACCGGTAATTCACTTTCCTGCAACTTTGCATCCAATGAGTTTTGTATATTTTCACGTACCAATCCATCAATACCAAGATTGTAAAATTTCTCTAGGGTATTATTAAACACCGGCTCTTCAATCGCCTGAATCTTTCTAAAATCCCACATAATGCACCCCTTTTTCAATAATCCAATAAGTACAAAACACACCTTATTAAAACCAATTTATCACTACATATAATATCATCAATTGATTTTATTCTCCACCTCACTTACCCCTCTCTAAGTACAAAAAATCACCCTCAATCACATAAAAAGCCCCGCTCTTAACAAAAGAGCAGGGCTTTAAAAATTTTTCCCCTCAAAACTTCACAATATCCACCAGTCCATCATGAACGGCACGATGATGATGATGGCAGAGGGTGATGATGTTATCAGGAATCGGGGCACCGCTGTATTTTCTGTCGATGATGTGGTGCCCTTCGGGATTTAGTTTGGTGCCACAGATTTGGCAGGTGTTATGGTCACGTTTGCGGCCGGCTTTTTGTGCTTTAACGTGGGCTTTTTCTCGTTTGACGCTCATGGTGTTCATCCCTTTTGATTGTTAATGGCTTTTGTTTTATTCTTTGATTTATTTTTGTTGGTTGTTTTATTTTTTCCGTTTTTTTGCGATTTTTTCTTTTTCTTCTTTTTCTTTTTAGGAGGTTGAGACTCAAAAGCTGCGTCTTGCCCGTTCCCTATCATACGGGAAATATTTTGTTCTTTGCCGGTCGCAATGGTGCCACGTGCATCCGGTGCCAGTGTGTTTTTCTCATGAATAATGACGGCGCTAATGCGTTCCGCTTGTGCGACGGTGAGCCCTGCAATCACACAGACAACAGCGCGGTTATGCGCTTCTTGCGTTGTTTTTTCTTGCTCTGGTACAGTCATTGTCATTCCTTCTCTCGTTTGGTTATCGTATGCCGACACCATCACTTTACTCAATGATACCATGCCGCTTATTTTTCATCTACCGGGGTCCTTGTTAAAAATACGCACAAAAATAGCCCTTTGCATGAGGCGATCATGCCGAGGGCTGTTTTTGTTTTGTATGGAGAGGTTTTTAGTCCACGTATGCGCTGTCCTTCACACCGTGGGCTTTGAGAGTGGCAATTTTGCGATCGAGCATTTTTCGGCTGATGGTGGTAAACCATTGTTTTTTGCCGAACCATTTTACCAAGTGGGGGCTCAGTAAGTAATATGCTCTGATAAAGGCTCTGCCAAAAACATTGCCGGCGAGGGTGTTATCGCGGTAGCGGCGAAGCACCCATACTTGTGGGCAATCGTAGGAGCCATACACAGCAGTGGCGATGTAGCAGCCACCGATGCGTGGGTTGTTGACAATATGGTCTGCGCTCAAGTCGCTGGCTTCTTCAGCGTTATCCACATGGGTTTCAAGCCACGCCTTTGGCGCTTCGACGCGTTTCAGAACAAGACAGTTTCTAAATACGCGCATGCCCAAGGATGGTTGCCCTTTGATTTTAAGGCTTTCTAATGAGCTACAGTTTTTGAAGGCGTCGTTGCCGATGGCGGTGACGCTTTTTGGAATTTCAAGAAAAGCTAGGCTGTCGCAATCCATGAAGATGGCATCGCCCAATGCGCTTACGCCGTCAGGAATGGTAACGCTGACCAAACCGGTGCAACCGCGGAAGGTGTAGTCAGTATTGGTTACACCCTTTGGCAATGCCAGAGTGGTGAGGCTTTCACAATCCACAAAGGCTTCTTCAAGGTCGGTGACACTTTCCGGCAATTTGATATTTACAAGGCTACTGCAGCCTTCAAAGACGCAGGCAAGGCTTTTCACACCGTCAGGAATATTGATGGTGGTAAGGTCCATGCAATCTGCAAAGGCACCTTCGCCAATGGTCTTAACGCTATCCGGAAGCACGACTTCAGTCACACCGTAGGAGCGACGAAAGGCATCGACACCAATGGCAGTGACGCCATCAGGGATGACAACCTTTTCTTCATCGCCTAGATATTGTTCTAGGGTGCCTTCAAAGATTTCAAAATCTGTTTGTTGTGCCATTGGTTTCGTCTCCTTTTTTTGTATTTCATTTATATATTCTATAAATTTATCCGATAGCATTATAGCAAACGAAACGACCTCTTTCAAACAAATTCCAGCGATTTATAGGCACATTCTATAAAATCCACTAACTGCACCGATGTTGCAACAAAATTCACAAGCCATCCTTGTGGGTGTTTTTCATGGCAGAGCGTCGCTTGTACAATAAAAACCACCGGTTGAACCGGTGGTTTTAGCAAGCCCTATAAGGGCTTTTCT
>USCP01000037.1 GCA_900553245.1 uncultured Peptococcaceae bacterium | reverse complement strand
TACCAGAAGTTCTATGAGTCATTTTTTTATGTTGCACTTAGATTGTAAATTCGCCATTTAAAAAAACGCGCTTAGCAGTTTCCTTCATGTAAATGAATGGTTTTCCCTTCTAAGATGGCATTAGTAGTACGCACCGCGCACATCTTGCCACACATAGAGCAGCTATGACGTTCTTCCGGTGGCTTACTTTCAAAGTAGCTACGTGCTTTTACTGGGTCGAGGGCCAAGCTAAACATCTTTTCCCAATCAAGTTGCTTTCTTGCACGGCTCATTTCATCGTCCCAATCTCTCGCACCCTTCACACCCTTTGCCATATCTGCAGCATGGGCAGCAATGCGAGAAGCAATCACACCTTCACGTACGTCCATATAGTCAGGAAGTCTCAAGTGTTCGGCTGGGGTCACATAGCACAAGAAGTCTGCACCATAAGTTGCTGCAATTGCACCACCAATTGCAGAAGTGATATGGTCATAACCAGGTGCAATGTCGGTGACCAAAGGCCCGAGCACATAGAAAGGCGCGCCATGGCAGAGACGCTTTTGAATTTGCATGTTTGCTTGAATTTCATTCAATGCCATGTGACCAGGACCTTCGATCATTACCTGAACATTGCGTTCCCAAGCACGCTTGGTCAAGAGACCCAATTCAATCAACTCAGAAAGCTGAGCTGCATCGGAGGCATCATGGGTAGCCCCTGGACGAAGCGCATCACCTAAGCTAATGGTAACATCATACTTATACATGAGATCTAAGAGACGATCGTAGTGTTCATAAAATGGGTTTTCATTACCGGTCATTTCCATCCAAGCGAACAACAAGCTCCCACCACGAGATACGATGTTCATGATACGACCGGCTTCTTTAAACGCAGATACAGCGCGACGGTTAATCCCTGCATGGATGGTCATAAAGTCAACGCCTTGCTGTGCATGATATTCCACCACTTCAAACCAATCATCCACAGTAATATCCATGAGTTCTTTTTCAAGGTACCCAATTGCATCATACATTGGCACAGTACCAATCATTGCAGTAGATTCTTCGATCAATTGAGTACGGAATTGAACGGTCTTGCCGTAATTGGACAAGTCCATAATAGCGTGCGCGCCAAATTCCAACGCAACCTTTACTTTTTCCCATTCTTCATCGTAATCATGAGCGTCACCACTAACACCCAAGTTTACGTTAATTTTGGTAGAAAGGCCTTCGCCAATCCCTTCCGGCGACAAGTTTTTGTGATTGATGTTGGCAGGGATACATACCGTCCCTCTTGCAACACGTTCACGAATTACTTCAGCATCAAGATGTTCTTTTTCGGCAACGACTTCCATTTGAGGGGTGATAATCCCTTGGCGAGCCGCCTCCATCTGAGTGTGATAAGTCATTTCTTTTAATACTCCCTTCTAACTCCCAACAAATATGACAGGATGCACAAAAAAGTGCCTAACACTTGTTAGGCACTTTGAGTACATTATTGTTATATTTCCCTACGATGGCATTATCCATATCAGGTACGGTCGAAATCTATGATTTCCTCTCAGCCTGCCCTACAAGCTCCCGATTTGTATTTAGTTATATCTTACATATTAGATTTTATCAGTGAAACTTATCCCTGTCAATAATCCTCTTTACAGGAAAATCTTCCAACCTGCAACAGGTTATCGAAAATGTAAGAATCCGATCGTTTTATCAAGCCACGTAAAAAAGAATCATTAAGTAATGGAACACGCTCCCCATTAAGATAAACATATGAAACAACTCATGAAAGCCAAATCGATTGGAAATATTTGGTTTCTTCACAATATAGATAATTCCACCAATAGTATAGCTAATCCCACCAGCAGCCAAAAGGAATAACGCTACACCACTCATTTCCTTAAAGATGGAAATATCAAAAAGCACCGCCCAGCCCATTGCAATATAGAGCACTGTTTGTAACCATCGCGGCGCATTAAACCAACACAGCTTAATAACAACACCGATTGCAGCACAAAGCCACATGACACTCACAAAAATGAAGCCTTCTTTTTGTGGCATATATTTAAGCAGAATCGGCGTGTAACTACCTGCAATAAGAACATAGATCATTGAGTGGTCGAGCTTACGTAGCACCAAAATTTTGCGTTTTGAGCCATTAGAATAGTGATATATGGCACTGGCAGAATACAAGGCGACCAAGGGAGACCCCAAACACAATGACGCCAACCAAAATCTTTGGTGACCACGCATCAACAAATAAAGTCTTCGCAATCAAAAGTATTGTCGCGAACGCAAACACAACAGCGCCTATCATATGACTAAAACTGCTTATCGGTTCACGCGCTTTCATTAAATACTGCGACATTTGTTTCAACTCCTTATCAAGCATATTACATCTAGTTTTGATAATTACACCACATGTTTATGATATCACTTTCTCTTCAAGACTGCAAGATGCTGATGCAAAAGAACCCGCTATAACGCAAAAAGGACTTTCTTTTCAGAAAGTCCTTTTCTTATGCCGGAGACCGGAATCGAACCGGTACGGAGTGTTACCTCCGCAGGATTTTAAGTCCTGTGCGTCTGCCAGTTCCGCCACTCCGGCGACAGGCGACACCCAGATTCGAACTGGGGGTGAAGGATTTGCAGTCCTCTGCCTTACCACTTGGCTATGTCGCCGTTTCGTGTTTCGCACTAGTGCGCTACAACGATATTTATTATATGCGATGATTGCGATTTCGTCAACACCTTTTTGAAAAGTTTTTTAAGAAAATCGCACTTTTTTTAAAATATTTTGTTCGTCTTCTAACGTCTTCCTCTCATCTCCCCCCGTCACATTTTCTAAATTCGCTCACACGTGACGTACTCTCCATTGATGCACCGCTCGCCCTCGGCAAACACCAAAATATCGCCTTGACTCCACCCGCATAGGGGTGTTTTTTTATTTCACGCACTCTCTCGCTCAACAGGGTCACGACCCACAACAAAAAGGCACCTCCAAAAGAGGTGCCTCAAGTAAGCAATCAAATTATTCTTCTTCGTCTACGTAGTTGTTCCAGAATTCAACGATGGCTTCCCATTCGTCGTCATCGTCGATATCATAGAGCAATTCTTCGCCGTCTTCCACAACAATCTTAAGTGGAATAGCGCTGTCATCGTCATCTTCATCCCATGGTACGAGAATAGCATATTCTTGACCGTTGAGTTCGATGCGTTCCAATACTTGGAAGGTGTGTTCATGGTTGTCTTCGTCAATCAATACAACGAGACCGTCTTCCAATTCTTCTTCATTTGGGGTTAAATCTTTGTTTTCGTCCATGTTCATTCTCCTTAATGCATGTCCATGTAGGTTTGCAACATAAAGACAGCTGCAATCTTATCCACGAACTTTTTGCGCTTTTTACGGGAAACATTTGCTTCCAACAGTACATTTTCAGCCTGAACCGTTGTCAGGCGTTCATCAATCCAATCAATCGGAAATGCATCCGGAAGATAGGATTTAAAACCTTCAATAAAATTTTGAATTTCTTCGGCTTTAAAGCCCAAGGAATTATTCATATTCTTCGGAAGGCCGACGACCAATTTGATAGCCTCTTGCTCTTTAATCACCTTAGCAAGATAGTCGTAATCTTTTTCCAGATTGCCGGTGCGATGATAGGTTTCCACCGGTTGCGCGGTAATTCCCAACAAATCACTGGCTGCAATACCAATACGACGTTCTCCGACGTCAAAGCATATGAGACGTCCAACCATATCAGCGTTCATCCAGATAGTTAATCAACATTTCTTCGATGTACTGATCTCTATCATATTTTTTGATCAATGCGCGCGCATTGTTGTAGCTAGTGATATAAGCAGGGTCCCCGGAAAGAATATACCCTACGATTTGGTTTAATGGCTGATAGCCCTTTGCTTCTAATGCATTATATACCTGACGAAGCACTTCTCTAGGACCAAGCTCCTGCTGCATATTTTTATCAAAATACATGGTTTGATCAAGATCGTCTCTCATAAAAAGATCACTCCTTAAACTGACTTTCTACAATACCTGCAAACGCTTCAAGCATTTGAGGCAATGCTTGTGGATCCTTGCCACCGGCTTGCGCCATATCAGGACGACCACCGCCCTTACCGCCAACCATTGCAACAGCTTCCTTAATCAAGTTGCCGGCATGCAGATGCTTACGTACATCCCCTTGGGTCAACATGCAAACCAATTGCACTTGGTCACCGTTGACAGCAGCTAAGAGCACAACCCCTTCGTCCAACTTGTTACGGAAAAGGTCTGCTTGATTACGCAAGTCTTCCATATTTTCAGCCGCTACTTGTTGTACAGCCACTTGAATGCCCTTCACTTCAACAATGGCATCTTCGGCATTTGCAGCAGCATTTTTCATTTGTTCAAGTTTCATTTCATCAATGTGCTTTTGAAGTTCCTTAGTTTGGTCTTCCATGCAGCAGATTTTATCCATTATATCGCATTCTGCTTGAACCTTCACACGCTTACAAATAGAACCTAAAAGCGCATCTTGCGCCACAGTTCTTTGATAAGCAGTCATCCCGGTTACTGCTTCGATACGACGCACCCCGGCAGAAACAGAGCTTTCACTTAAAATCTTAAAAAGACCAATTTGGCCAACGTTTTGCACGTGCATCCCGCCACATAATTCCTTACTATGTAAACCGGCATCAACGCAACGAACAGTGTCGCCGTATTTTTCACCAAAGAGTGCCATATGACCGCTTTCCTTAGCTTCATCAATGGTTGCTTCATAGGTTTGAACCCCTGCAGCAGTCATGATTTCTTCATTCACAATACGTTCGATTTCAGCAAGTTCTTCCTTGCTAACAGGATTCAAGCTGGAGAAGTCAAAACGTAAGTGGTCAGCATCCACAAGGGAGCCTGCTTGGTGAACGTTTTCGCCTAACACTTGGCGCAATGCATAATGAAGCAAGTGTGTTGCGGTATGGTTACGAGCAGATGCCAAACGCTTTTCAGCATCAACAACAGCATGAACGGCATCGCCAATACTCAAACGTCCATCAATGTAACCTTGATGAACATATTTGCCATCAGCAAGTTTCAAGGTGCTTTCAACATTAAATACGCCGTCTTTGCCAAGCATTTGCCCTTGCTCACCCACTTGGCCACCGCCTTGTGCATAGAATGGTGTTGCATCGACAATCACACTGGCATGGGTGTCATAACCAAACTCAGCCCCTTTACCGTCAATGAGAATCCCTTCTACTTTAACATCCGCTTCTGCCTGTGCATAACCAACGAAAGTGGTTGCCTCAAGGTCCGGATAAGCATCTGTCACATTTTGTGCCAAATCCCAAACGTTTGCCACATCCTGGGATTCCTTCGCCTTACGACGTTGTTCGGCCATCGCTTCTTCAAAGCCTTCAATATCAACAGTCATGCCTTCTTCATCGGCAATATCCTTCGTCAAATCAATTGGGAAACCATAGGTATCATAGAACTTAAATGCACTCTTACCATCAATAACTGTACCGCCCTTTGCTTTAATGCCGGCAACAGTTTCATTAACAATCTTGATCCCATCTTGAAGGGTTTGATAGAAACGTTCTTCTTCATTGCGAATAATAGATTCAATGAAGGTTTGATTATCCACGAGTTCAGGGTAGGCTTCACCCATCAACTCAACCACTTTGGCGGTAAACTTATAAAGGAATGGTTGATCCAATCCGATGGTCTTGCCCAAACGAACCGCACGACGCAAAATACGACGCAATACGTAACCACGCCCTTCGTTGGATGGCAATACACCATCCGCAATCAAGAAAGAGCAAGCACGTGCATGGTCCGCAATAACACGGAAAGCAAAACCACGTTCATCCGGATAATAAGTCTTGCCGGAAATTTCTTCTACGTACTTCAAAAGAGGAACAAATAAGTCCGTATCAAAGTTGGTTTCTACCCCTTGCATGATGGAGGTAATACGTTCCAACCCCATCCCAGTATCGATGTTAGGATTTGGCAGTGGGGTCAACACACCATCTTCATCGCGGTTATACTGCATAAATACAAGGTTCCAGATTTCTAACCAACGGTCGCAGTCACAAACACCGAGCTTGCAACCATCAGGACAATCGCAAGCATGATCTTCACCACGGTCATAATGCACTTCACTGCAAGGACCGCATGGACCTACATCCCCCATTTGCCAGAAATTATCCTTTGCACCAAGACGATAAATGCGGCTTTCGTCAAAGCCGGTCACACGATGCCAGATTTCATAGGCGTCATCGTCATCTTCATAAATGGTAATATAGAGTTTTTCTTTTGGCAACTTTAATTCGTTGGTCAAAAAATCCCAGCAATATTTGATTGCATCTTCTTTGAAGTATTGGCCAAAAGAAAAGTTACCGAGCATTTCAAAGAAAGTATGGTGACGTGCGGTTTTCCCAACAGTTTCCAAGTCATTGTGCTTCCCGCCGGCACGCACACATTTTTGAACGGTGGTTGCACGGTTGTATTCTCTGGTTTCAAGACCAAGAAATACATTCTTGAACTGGTTCATCCCAGCGTTGGTAAACAACAAGGTTGGGTCGTTGTATGGTACTAACGAAGAACTTTTTACATGAGTGTGGCCATTCTTTTCGAAGTATTCCACAAACATTTTTCTAATTTCATTGCCTGTTAACATGTAAATTCTCCATTCTTATTAATATTCATTCATCCGTTATGATACCAAATATCACAAATTATGTCTATATCGCAAAGGTCACGATTGTGTGTCGTTTTTGATAATTTCATCTTTACAGGATTTATAAATAAAAAACAGCCCCATCTATCTAGGATAGATGGGGCTGAAATGTTTAGAATTTAAACCAAATTACTTGGATGCCAATTCAACATACTTGTTGTAACGCTTTTGGCTGAGTTCTTTGGTCTTAGCATACAACGCTTCAGCGGATTCAGGATGAGCCTTAGCGAGGGATGCGTAACGAACTTCGCTCTTGAGGAAGTCTTCGAATGCATCGTAGTTAGGTTCCTTGGAATCAAGTACGAATGGATTCTTGCCTTCTGCAGCGAGTTCTGGGTTGAATCTCCAGAGGTGCCAGTAGCCGCAAGCAACAGCTTCCTTCACGTGAGCTTGGGAGATGCCCATGCCTTTGCGGATACCGTGGTTGATGCAAGGAGCGTAAGCGATTACGAGGGATGGACCGTTGTAAGCTTCTGCTTCTTGAATTGCCTTAACAGCTTGGTTCATGTTAGCGCCCAAAGCGATTTGAGCTACATAAACATTGCCGTAGGTGGATTGCATGAGACCGAGGTCTTTCTTGTTGGTCTTCTTACCGTCAGCAGCGAATTGCGCGATAGCTGCGAGAGGGGTAGACTTGGATGCTTGACCACCGGTGTTGGAGTATACTTCAGTATCGAATACGAAGATGTTGATGTTTTCGCCGGAAGCGAGAACGTGGTCAACACCACCGTAACCGATGTCGTATGCCCAACCGTCGCCACCGAAGATCCATTGGGAACGAATCTTCAAGAAGCCCTTCACTGCATCGAGGTCTGCGAGGTATTCGTCCTTATCAGCTACAGCAGCGAGTTCAGCAACGATTACATCACTAGCATCAGCTACAGATTCGATACTACGTCCTCAATAGCGGGGGAGCCACTTGGAAGCAGCTTCCTTCATAGCTGCAGA
The DNA here is from genome assembly GCA_900553245.1 of uncultured Peptococcaceae bacterium. Taxonomy (GTDB): domain Bacteria; phylum Bacillota; class Peptococcia; order Peptococcales; family Peptococcaceae; genus UMGS1590. Next base: position 4,062 of record USCP01000037.1, on the reverse strand, counting down.
GTAGTCGCCTTCTGCGAGAACGCCGCAAAGGTATTGAACCTTGTTCTTCATTTGTTGGTCAGCGGTGTACATACCAAGACCGAATTGAGCGTTGTTTTCGAAGAGGGAGTTTTGCCAAGCTGGACCTTGACCCTTAGCGTTGGTGGTGTATGGGGTAGATGGTGCAGCAGCGCCCCAGATGGAGGAGCAACCGGTGGTGTTAGCTACCATCATACGATCACCGAAGAGTTGGGTGATGAGCTTAGCGTATGGGGTTTCACCGCAACCTGCGCAAGCGCCGGAGAATTCGAGGAGAGGTACCTTGAATTGGCTGCCCTTAGCAGTGGTGGTGTTGGTGAGTTCAGCTTTGTTGGTAACCTTATGGGTCATGTAGGTCCAGTTGTCGCGTTCAGTAGCAGCGGATTGTTCAACTGGAACCATTTGTAATGCTTTTTCCTTAGCTGGGCAGGTGTTTACACAGCTACCGCAACCGAGGCAGTCCATAGGGCTAACTTGCATTCTGAATTGGAGACCTTCAAATTCTTTACCGTTAGCTTTGATGGTCTTCATGTTTTCAGGAGCGCCAGCAACTTCTTCTTCATTGAGGAGGAATGGACGAATTGCTGCGTGTGGGCAAACCAAGGAGCATTGGTTGCATTGAATGCAGTTTTCAGGCTTCCATTCTGGAACGAAGAGAGCAGCCATACGCTTTTCGTATTTGGTGGTACCTGCTGGGTAACGACCATCTTCGAGACCTTGGAATACGCTTACAGGGAGCTTGTCACCTTGCATAGCAATCATTGGACGGAAGATGTTCTTGATGAATTCAGGTTCGTTAGCGCAACGCTTTTCAGCCTTAGCAGCGTCTTCAGCATTAGCCCATTCAGCAGGAACTTGTACTTCGTGAAGTACTTCTACAGCCTTGTCTACAGCAGCGCAGTTCATGTTAACGATAGCATCACCCTTGCGGCCGTAGGTCTTCTTGATAGCGTCCTTCAAAAGAACAACGGATTCTTCGAAAGGAAGTACGCCGGTCAATTTGAAGAATGCGGTTTGGGTAACCATGTTGGTACGGTTACCGAGACCAACTTCTTCAGCAACCTTAGAAGCGTCGATGGTGTAGAACTTGATGTTGTTTTGAGCGATGTAACGCTTCATGTGAGCTGGAAGATGTTCTTCCAATTCTTCTGGGGACCAAGTGCAGTTCAACAAGAAGGTACCGTTTGGCTTCAAGCCTTCGAGTACATCATAGAGGTGTACATAGCTGGACTTGTGGCAAGCGATGTAGTCTGCTTGGTCAACTTGGTAGGTAGCACGAATCTTGCTCTTACCGAAACGCAAGGAAGAAACGGTAACACCGCCGGACTTCTTGGAGTCGTAAGAGAAGTAACCTTGTGCATACATATCGGTGTTGTCACCGATGATCTTGATAGCGTCTTTGTTAGCACCTACAGTACCGTCAGAACCGTAACCCCAGAACTTGCAAGCAATGATGTCATCTGGGCTGGTAACAACTGGAGCACCAACTTCAAGGGAAGTGTTGGTAACGTCATCAACGATACCTACGGTGAAGTGGTTCTTAGGAGCATCCTTTTGGAGGTTTTCGTATACTGCAATCAATTGTGCAGGGGTAACGTCCTTAGAACCGAGACCGTAACGGCCACCAATGATCATTGGATGCATGTCGGAATCATAGAAAGCGGTCATAACGTCTTCGTAAACAGCTTCACCGATTGCACCTGGTTCCTTAGAGCGGTCGAGAACGCAGATTCTCTTAACAGTCTTAGGCATAGCAGCGAAGAAGTGCTTGATGGAGAATGGTCTGAAGAGACGAATCTTTACGAGACCAACTTTTTCGCCCTTAGCCATGAGGTAGTCAACAACTTCTTCGAGTGCTTCGCAAACAGAACCCATTGCTACTACAACGTATTCTGCATCTTCAGCACCGTAGTAGTTGAAGAGCTTGTAGTCACGGCCGGTTTCCTTAGAAACAGCGTCCATGTATTGTTCGGTAATGTCAACAACGTCTTCATAGAACTTGTTAACACCTTCTCTTTGTTGGAAGAAGATGTCAGGGTTTTGGTTAGTACCCTTGGTTACAGGATGTTCTGGGTTCAAGCCGTTTTCACGGAATCTCTTAACAGCATCCATGTCGATTTGTTCTTTGAGGAAGTCTTCATCCATCATTTCAATCTTTTGGATTTCGTGAGAAGTTCTGAAACCATCAAAGAAGTGGATGAATGGAACGCGGGACTTAAGGGTAGCCAATTGTGCTACAGTACCGATATCCATAACTTCTTGAACGGAGCTGGAAGCCAAGAGAGCAAACCCAAGACCACGGCAAGCCATTACGTCGGAATGGTCACCGAAGATGGAGAGTGCGTGGCCAGCGATTGCACGAGCAGCTACCTGGAATACGGTAGGGAGCAATTCACCAGCAATCTTGTACATTGCAGGAATCATCAAAAGAAGACCCTGAGAAGAAGTGTAGGTAGAAGTCAAAGCACCAGCGGTCAAAGAACCGTGAACTGCACCAGCAGCACCTGCTTCGGAATCCATTTCAACAACCTTAACGGTTTGGTTGAACAAGTTCTTCTTACCTTGTGCACTCCAAGCGTCAACTTTTTCTGCCATCGGAGATGATGGGGTAATTGGGTAAATAGCAGCTACATCAGTGAACATATAGGACACATGAGCCGCAGCTGTGTTCCCGTCCATGGTTTTCATGGTTTTATTAGACAATTTAAAGTCCTCCTCCCAAAAATTAAAAAACCTCTTTATCAATGATTTTAACATAATTCTTTAATGAAAACAATTTGCTTGTTTAATAAAGCGGCAATCATTCATTAGTATAACTTATGGAATCCTCAAGTGTCAGAATAATGTGATTTGGTCCAAATCAGGCAAATGAGAGACAATGCCAAGTTGTTTAAACTTCTCAATCATTGTATCGCCGCATTTCCCGCGTTTTTTTAGGTCTTCGAGCGACGTATATGGCTTCTTCTCTCTTCCCTTTACGATTTCTTCAGCCTGTGAGGTTCCTAAGCCGTCAATCGAAATAAACGGCGGCAATAAACAATTTTCTTTAATGATGAATTCCGTTGCCGATGATTCATCAATACTAACCGGCAGAACTCTAAACCCGCGGGTATACAGTTCAAGGGCCACTTCAAGGACAGTGATTTTACTTTTATCCTTGGCACTCAAGGCGTTACCTTGTTCATACAAACCAAGGATGGCTTCTCTAACCGCCTCTTCCCCATTTTGAATGATGGAAATATCAAAATCGTCAATCCCACGCACTGAGAAATAACTTGCATAGAATGCAAGCGGTTCATTGATTTTAAACCAAGCGATACGAAACGCCATCATCACATACGCTACGGCATGGGCTTTAGGGAACAGATATTTAATTTTTTTACAGGAATCAATGAACCACTGAGGGATATTCGATTCATGCATAGCAGCCTCTTGATCTTCCTTGAGCCCTCTCCCTTTACGCACACCTTCCATGATTTTAAAGGAAAGGCTTTCATCCATACCGCGTTGGATCAAAAACAACATGATGTCGTCACGGGTCGAGATGGTTTGTGATACCGGCGCTATTTTATTGACAATGATATCCTGTGCGTTGTTCAGCCATACATCCGTCCCGTGAGAAAAGCCGGAAATACGAAGTAAATCCGAAAAAGATTGCGGCATGGTATCTTGAAGCATTTTTCGCACGAAGCTGGTATTGAATTCCGGAATTCCGTAGGTCGCAACCGGCGAATTCAATCGTTCCGGTGTTACATCAAGAGCATCCGTGGATGAAAAGAGCGACAAGGTCGCTTGGTCATCGAGGGGCACGGTGGTTGGGTCAATGCCCGTAAGGTCACCAAGCATTTTAATAACGGTCGGATCATCGTGCCCGAGAATGTCGAGTTTAACCAAGCCTTGGTCAATTTTATGGTAGTCGAAATGGGTGGTTACCGTTTCGGTTTTTACATCATCCGCCGGACGTTGCAAAGGCGTAAAATCGTGGACATCAACGCCCTTCGGCACAACAACCAAGCCTCCCGGGTGCTGCCCGGTAGTGCGCTT
>USCP01000036.1 GCA_900553245.1 uncultured Peptococcaceae bacterium | reverse complement strand
TTTGTTCAACTGGCTTCGCAGGGATTTTCATTGTTTGGGGTTTCCTCTATGCGTAGGCAGATGCAATGGGATTCGATAAAAGAACACCTTGAGTACAGTATGTGGCGTGTACAATATGTCCATTAGTTGTACAGGGGGGGCAATGCTTCCCGTTTTACCAAGGGGCAATCGTGTATAATGGCTTTTTCCAAAATGCAACCAAGCTTCCATTAGATTTTGTACCGTTTGTAGTAGTAAATGTTGGGATTTTGCTTGCATTGACTCTGGTGTTCTTTGCAATTTTGGTTTTTGTTATTCGTCCTGATTTCGATAGTTTGCGTACAGATCAAGATATTTATGGTAAATACAGAGGCAATAAGATGAACTGGGATCAAAAGTGGGGCATTGCAATTTTAGTTGCTTTTGTTGTGCTTCTTACCTTACCATCTGTTTTACCTAAGGAATGGGCTATTTCCGGACTTCTTGGGAAATTGGAAGGTGTACTCGGGACTTCTATTGTCTTGGCAATTGTTGCAACTTGGATTAGAAGAAAAGATGGTTCGACGTATTACGACATGGCAAAGGGTAGTACCAAGCATATTTCTTGGCCGGTTATGTGGATGATCGTTGCAACTATTCCATTAGCTGATGCTTTTCAATTGGAAGATGCAGGTATTATTAAGACTATCATGGGCTTCTTAACGCCGCTTCTTGGTGATATGAATCCGTTCTTATTTGCTATTTGCTGTATGATTTTGGTTGGGTTAACGACTCAGGTTGTTCATAATATCATTCTGGCAATTGTCTTTATTCCGATTTTCTGTAACATGGTAATTGGAATGGGCGGTAACCCATATCTTGTTTATATCTTCATGTTCTGGGCATTAAACTTGTCCTTCATGACACCGGCAGCTTCTATGACTGCAGTTATTATGCATGGTAATGAACAATGTGATGTTAAATATGCATATTTATACGGTTTCGTCATTTTGGCCGTAGGGATGATTGTAACTGTATTGATTGGTGGTCCACTTGTTGGATGGATGATGCCATACGGAGGCTAGTAGAGTTTATTAGTGTAATAGTTATTGTGATATATAGCGTCTTTTCACTAAATATAATTATATTTAGTGAAAAGACGCTTATTTTAGTTCGAGGACAGTGAGAATGGTAGGGTCTTGATTGACCCTATGAGTGATATTTGATAGAATAAAGTGTAGCATGCTTAAAAGCAGTGCTTTTTGCATGTAAAGAGAAATGAACCGAGTTAGGATAAACAAATTATTGAGGTGAAGAAGATGCCAGGTTTGGTATTATTAGGCGCACAATGGGGCGACGAAGGTAAAGGGAAAATCACTGACTATCTCGCTGAACGTGCAGATTATGTTGTACGCTATCAAGGCGGTAACAATGCCGGTCATACCGTTGTTGTTAACGGGGAAGAATTCAAGCTTCGCTTGATTCCTTCTGGGATTATTTCCGGTCATGCCACTTGCGTAATCGCAAACGGTGTGGTTGTTGACTTGAAAGTGCTCATCAAGGAAATGGAATACTTAAAGGCAAAGGGTGTAGACGTGAGTCGCTTGCTTATCAGTGACCGATGCCACTTGATTATGCCTTATCATATTAAACAAGATGAATGTGAAGAATTGGCAAAGGGTGCCAACAAAATCGGTACCACCAAAAATGGGATTGGCCCTTGCTATATGGATAAGTGCGCACGCATCGGTTTGCGCATGGGCGACATCGTGGATCCTGAGTATTTCCTCGATCGCTTGAAAAATGCTGTTGCTATCAAAAATGATATGCTCGGCAAGCTCTATGGCGTAGAACCTTTCGACGCCGAAGAAATCGCAAAGGAATATTTGGCACTTGCTGAACAAATCAAGGGTCAAATTACTGATACTTCTTTTTTGCTTGACGAAGCACTTAAAAATGGCAAAAAGGTTTGCTTTGAAGGTGCGCAAGGGACCTTGCTTGATATCGACCATGGGACCTATCCTTTCGTAACCTCTTCTAACCCTAATGCCGGTGCTGCTTGCGTTGGCGCAGGGGTTGGACCACAACATATCAATTCTGTTTTGGGGATTATCAAGAGCTACACTACTCGTGTTGGTGCAGGTCCATTCCCTACCGAGCAAGATAATGAAATCGGTGTGGAACTTCAAACCCGCGGTCACGAATTTGGGACCGTTACCGGTCGTACCCGCCGTTGCGGTTGGTTGGATGTGGCGCTCATCAACTATTCTATCCGTATCAATGGCATTACCGAATTGGCATTGATGAAGCTCGACATTTTGGATACCCTTCCTGAAATCCAAATTTGCACCGGTTATCGTTTGAAAGGGGAAGAAATCAAGTATTTCCCAGGTCGCTTGGACGATCTCGAATTGGTTGAACCAATTTACGAAACCGTACCGGGCTGGCAATGTGATACCACTTCTTGTACCAGCTACGATGAACTTCCTGAAGCTGCAAAGGCTTTTGTGGCGCGCGTGGAAGCTCTTACCGGCGTGCCTGTTAAGATTGTCGCTGTTGGCCCTGGCCGTGAACAGACCATTATCCGCGACCATATCATTTAATGATTTGAGGCGCATCTATGTCAAAGCAAGTTTCCTTTTTTAAAGGTGCACTCATATTAACCATTGCCGGCGTTTTGGGTAAAATGCTGGGGGCGCTGTATCGTATTCCTTTTAACCGTATTGTCGGGGAAGAAGGGGCTGCGCTGTATGGCTTGAGCTATTCGGTGTATTCGGTAATGTTTGCACTTTCTACCGCTGGGGTTCCTCTTGCGGTGAGCAAAATGGTGGCTGTTTATGAAGAACGTGCCGAGCATGGTGAAAGTGTGCGTTTGATTAAAGCGGCGTTCACGCTGCTTTCGGCAATTGGGATTGTCATCGGCTTGATTTTCTTTACTCAAGCAGATGTGATTGCCCAAGCCCTCTTTAACGAACCACAGGCGGCGTTGAGCCTCAAGATGCTCTCTCCGGCGATGGTATTTAGCTGTCTGATGGCAGTGCTTCGCGGCTATTTCCAAGGGCACCAACAAATGGTGCCGACAGCCGTTTCTCAGATTTTAGAACAATTTTTCCGCGTTGGGACAATCTTCCTTGCGATTTTTCTTTTGGCCGGCAAGCCTCTTGAAGTGATTGTTGCAGGGGCAAGCTTTGGCTCCGCTGTCGGTGGGATTTGCGGTTTTACTTTCTTGGCAATTTTCTTTGTCAGATATTATAAGCGCAATCATCCGGTCAATGTGGTCGAACCACAGGCGCCTGAAACCACTGCACAGATGATGAAGCAGCTTGTGTATTATGCGATTCCGATTTCTATCGGGGCATTGGTGCTTCCAATTATGCAATTTATTGATTCGTCGATGGATATTGCTTGCTTGGAGGCTTCCGGGATGGCGCATGAACAGGCGCTGATTCAATACGGGTATTTGTCATCCTACGCGATGCCGATTATCAATTTACCGTTTATTATTACCACAGCGGTGGCGGCGAGTCTTGTGCCAACGGTAGCAAATTTGCATGAACTTAAGGATCAAGCGGGTGTGGATCATAATATTCGCACGTCCTTGATGCTTACCATTTTGTTAATGCTTCCGGCTGCCGCTGGGCTTGCAACCTTGGGGACACCGATTTGCGCGCTTCTTTATGACAATGCTCCATCTGGGATGGCGTTGAGCTATGTGGCCTTTACTGTTTTGGCGGTCGGGGTGTATCAGGTATCCGCAAGCGCCTTGCAAGGCCTGGGGCGTGTGTTGATTCCGATGAGTAGCTTGATTATGGGTGCTGTGATTAAGGTTGTCTTGAACTATGTACTCTTATCTCGTCCGGGTGCAGACATTCGTATGGCTGCTGTTGCAACGGTGATTGGTTTTTCTGTGGCAGCTCTCCACAATTTGATTCAGTTGGGTCGTATTGTAGGTTGGGGCTGGTTTAGCGCGAAGCAAATGGTGTTGAAGCCAATCATTGCTACCGCGGTGATGGCGGCTTGTGTTACTGTTGTAAAGCATTTCTTTGTGGATTTGATTGGAAATGCGTTGATGATTACCGCTTGTGGGATTCTTGTCGGTGTGATCAGCTATTTCGTTGTCATCTTTGTGATGGGCGGTATGGATCGCATACCCTTGAAAAGGTGCCAAAAATCGGTCCAAAGCTCGCTCAAAAATGGGGCGGCAAGTAATTGCGAAAGTGTAAAAGCGTTTCTTCGGAAACGCTTTTTTTGTTAGGAGGATAGGGATGTGTAAGCAGACTGATATTATGCCGTTGCTTGATGTTGTGGAAACACTTTTGGCGCCGGACGGTTGTCCGTGGGATCGTGCGCAGAGTCATGAGAGTATGCGTAAGCATATGATTGAAGAAGCCTATGAGGTGTGCGATGCCATTGATACCAAGGATACAGATAACCTTCGCGAGGAGTTGGGCGATGTACTTTTCCAAGTGGTCTTTCATGCTGTCTTAGCGGCGCGTGAAGGGGCTTTTGATTTGCAGGCGGTTATTGATGAGGTGGTGGCGAAGATGAAACGCCGTCACCCACGCATTTATCCGCCGGCAAACGGTGCGGAAGTGCCTATGGATTGGGAAAGTATTAAGCATGCCGAAAAGACAGAGAAAAAACAAAAATTGACTCTTCCGGAAGGGTTGCCGGTACTCATGAAGCTCGACAAATTGGTCGGAAAGTTGTTAAAAAAAGGTCTGTCTCCAGAGGACATGATGGCGCTTTGTGAGGACGAAAATGAGCGCGCGTTGTTGAAGGTTGTCTGGGATTATCGCGAGGAAGCGCGTCCTATCGAGCTTTCTGCTCAAAATCTGGCGAAGCGTATGGAATCGTGCCTTGTGGACACTGAAAAATAAAACCTATAAGTATTTTACATTGCAACAATGGCAAAAAACTTGTTAAAATAGCGATTTTCCGCTTTTCTTGCGGGAATCCTTGTGGTAAAATGCAAGCAAGCTATGGAGTTTTAGAATCCAAGACAAACCATCTATTTTAGGGAGGAAATTTCATTGAATAAATCCGAATTAGTTGCAAGTGTTGCTGAAAAGTCCGGTCTCACCAAGAAGGACGCTGAAAAGGCTGTTAACGCAGTATTTGATTCCATCACTGCAACCCTCGTTTCCGGTGAAAAAGTGCAATTGGTAGGCTTCGGTACCTTCGAAGTAAGAGATCGTAAGGAACGTCAAGGCCAAAACCCACAAACCAAGCAACCTATCACCATTCCTGCAACCAAGGTACCTGCTTTCAAGGCTGGTAAAGGTTTGAAGGATGCCGTTGTTGGCAAGTAAGTTTTATCTGTTATAATATTTTCCCTAAGCGCGCGCCGGCTTGGTTGCAGCTTAGGGTTGTTTTTTATCTCGACAATATAGTGCATGACAAGGAGGTTGGCAATGCGTATTGATAAGTTTCTCAAAGTGAGTCGCATTATTAAGCGCCGCACGGTGGCAAAAGACGTGTGTGACGGTGGTAAGGTCAAAATCAACGGCCGCGTCGCTAAAGCTGGGAGCGATGTGGCGGTAGGTGATGAAATCGAAATTCAATTTGGTGAAAAGTTGTTCCGTGCGCGTATTAAAGAGGTGCGTGAAACCGTGCCCGCAAAGGAAGCGGATACCCTCTATGAGCTGCTCGTCTAGGCGCTTGACTTGCGGATTGTTCATAAAAAAAGTATAATAAGGAGACACGCGGTAGTGCGTATGAAAGACGAAAGAGGTGAGCCTGTGGCTACAAAAAAGAATACGTCTTTATCATCACGATTGTCTCGTCAAAAAGTAAAGAACGAACAACCGTCTATTTTGCAGGAAGAGGAGAAAAAATGGAATTGGACGCAAATCCTTACCTTTGTTCTCCTGATTTATGTGGGCATGAGCTTTATGCACGGTTGTTTTGCCATTATTGATTTGAAGGCGCAAGAAAATGTGGTGGTGGCGCAAATTCGTGAGGAAGAAGTCACCAAAGAATCCCTCAAAAGCGAAGTGTCTCACTTGAAGACCGATGAGGCTGTGGAAAAAACCGCTCGTGAGGATTTAAAAATGGTAAAGCCTGGGGAAATTCTTTTGACCCAACGTGAAAATACTGACCAAAACGCTGCCGACGGCCAAACAGATTCGCAAGAAAATAGCAGTAAAGAGTGATTTGAGGGCGTTGTAGGCGTTGAGGTGTAAAGCCACGATAGTCCTTGACATTGCTTTCAACGCATAGGTATAATAGGTTTATATTGAGAAAATTTAACAATTTATAGGAGGCTAGCAATCGCATGTCCATTACAGTAGGGCAAATTTTATCTGGTAAAGTGACCGGTATTACCAATTTTGGCGCATTTGTAGAATTAGAAACCGGTGAAACTGGTTTGGTGCATATTTCTGAAGTTGCTGATACTTTCGTTAAGGATATCAACGAGCATCTTAGCGTGAATGACGAAGTAAAGGTAAAGATTCTGAGCATTAACGACAATGGCAAGATTGGCTTGTCCATTAAGCAAGCAAAGGAACGTAAAAAACCTCAGAAACCTTCTCCAAGTTTTGAAGATAAAATTGCACGTTTTATGAAGGACAGTGATGAGAAGCTCGCATCCTTCAACAAGAACATGAACGCGAAACGCCGTAGTGGCAATCGCTATTAAAAAACGCTTCAGAGCCGTTGCACCGCAGCGGCTCTGTTTCTATATGAAGAGAAATAATTGAAGGACTGGATAAAGATGACGATTGGTTTAATTGACATTGGTTCTAACAGTGTGCGTATGGCTTGGCTGGAAGGTGATGCTCCTCTTCCAAAGGAACGATTGCGCTATAGCCGTTTTGCGGAGCATGCGACAGCAACAGGCGTACTCAGTAAGGTCGCAGTGGATCGTACAATTGAAGCGATTTTTTCGTTGCTCGAAGAAGCAGAGGCAAACGGTGTGACCATTTGCCGCATCAGTGCAACATCGGCATTGCGTGAAGCAAAAAATCGTGATGAAATAAAGGCGTACATGGAACGGCGCTTGGGACGTGAAATCACTGTGTTGGCGGGCACTGAGGAAGCACAGTTTAGTTATGAGGGTGCCGTACAGGGCGTGAGTGTGCCGGGCACTGTACCGGCGGCGTTTCTTGATGTGGGGGGCGGTTCGACGGAGCTTTGCTGGGGCACGAAAAACGGCGAAAGTGTGTCTGTACCGGTTGGAGCCGTTCGACTCAAAGAGTCCGCGGCACAAATCGGTCCGCTGACAAATGCGCTGGCACCGCTCAGTATAGAAGCACCGAAGGAGCGTGCATTGACCCTGATTGGGGTTGGTGGCACTCTGACCACAATGGCGGCTATTTTTGAAAATATGTTGTCGTATGAACCGGAAAAAATCCATCGTAAGTGTTATGCGCGTGAAGCCATTGAAGCATTAAACGCACGCCTGAAAACCATGAGCCTTGAGGAACGTATGGCACTTCCAGGTGTTAGCAAGGGGCGTGCAGATATTTTAAGTGAAGGGCTTGATATTGCCATTACAGTGATGCAGGCACTTGATGCGGAGCAATTGATCGTGAGTACAACCGATTTGCTCTATGGCCAGTTGATGAGGCTTAACCATGTCTAAGATGGCAACTTTACCGCTTGAAGTTTGCGAGGCTTGTCTGAAAAAGAATATCAAATCCGGAGATAAGGTTTTGGCAGCGGTGTCCGGCGGTGTGGATTCTATGGTGATGCTACACCTTTTGTTGACGCTTAAAGAGAGACTAGGGATTACGGTGGAGGTGGGCCATATTCATCACCACTTGCGTGTTGCATCTGATTCTGAATGGGAGTTTGTTGAAGCCTATTGTGTTGCGCAGGGGGTGCCTTTTCATGGTCGCCATATTGATGTGCGCGCGGCACAGGCTGAAGGCGGTCGTAGCATGGAGGCGGCTGCCCATCGATTACGCCATGCTGCTCTTCGTGAGATAATGGCATCCTGTGGTGCCACCTGGCTTTGTTTGGCACATCATGCCGGAGACCGTGCGGAAACGGTGTTGATGAATGTGTTGCGCGGAACCTCTGTAAAGGGGCTTGCGACGATGAGCGCACAAAACGGTGTGATTTTACGCCCGCTGTTGGATGTGACGCGTGCAGAGATTGAAGCCTATGCCATCGAGCATGGCATTTCGTGGGTAAATGATGAGAGTAACAGCGATACCACCATCCTTCGCAATCGCTTGCGCCATGAGCTGATTCCGCTACTTAGCGACTATAATCCCAATATCGTGCAGGCGCTCAATCATTTGGCGGAGAGCAGTGAGAGTGTGTCGGATTATATAGCGATGCAGGCGCAGACGTTGGAGCGAGAGGCTGTGGTCTTTAGGGCAAAGCAATTTTGTATGCTTCGCCGTAAAACGGTGATAGAAGCGCATGAAGCTGTGGTCAGCGCACTTTTGCGTGAATTGGCGGAAAGGATGAGCGCGGAACGACATAGTCTTCATTTTGAGATGGTGAAGCAAGCGCTTGCACGCATTGAAGCAGGAAAAGGTCGCTATGATCTTGGGCAGGGTCGCATCATTGAGGTGACACGACAATGGATTTATATTGGTGCGGTGCCAACCGGTGATTGGCGACGTGAGGGCGAATGCTATGTGCACGATTTTTTGGAAGCGCGCTTGACCCTTGGCGAGAAGTCCCCATTTGCAGTGCGTTTTCCCCAGTCTGGGGATTGCATTTGTCTGGAAAACTTGGGGCATAAGCGTTTTAAAAAAATCTTTCAGGAAAAGGGTGTGCCAACTTGCTTAAGAGCTGTGTGGCCGCTTATCTATGACATTAAAACTAAAGAAGTAATTTGGGCGCCATTCCTTGCGCGGGCGTCGTTACTCATGTATTATAATAGTGTTACCTTTTCGGAGGTTGACTTGATGATAACAATCGCCGGTCAAAGCGAGCGATTAACTATTGAAGCAGGAAAATAGGAGGACGTATGAAAAATACAGCATGGAAAAGCTTTGCGGTATACCTCGTCATTTTTCTCCTGTTCTTTTCTATGATTGAATTCTTTGGTGGAAATAATAACACCGAAGAAGCGAAGCAAGTGTATGGAACAAACTACACTGAATTCATGGAAAACGTGGAAAAGGGCAAGATTAAAGAGGTGACCATCACAACCTACGATAACTATCAGGAAATTACCGGTACAACGAAGGATAAAGAAGTCTTTACAATGCCGATTTCCAAAAATGATGATAACTTGACCCAAAAGCTCGTGGACAAGGGCATTAAGGTGACCCAAGCGGAAACGCCTGAACCATCTCCGTTGTTCAGTCTTTTGAGTTCTCTCTTGCCGGTGCTCTTATTAGTGGGGCTCTTCTTCTTCTTTATGAGCCAAACCCAAGGTGGCGGTGGCAAGATGAACCAATTTGGGAAGAGTAAGGCTCGCATGACCGTGGATAACGGCAAGCGCGTCACCTTCCAAGATGTGGCTGGTGCCGATGAAGTGAAGGAAGAACTTGCCGAAGTGGTGGACTTCCTTAAAAAACCACAAAAGTTTAAAGCCATCGGTGCAAAGATTCCAAAAGGCGTATTGCTCTTTGGGCCTCCTGGGACTGGGAAAACTTTGCTTGCCCGTGCCGTTGCTGGGGAAGCTGGGGTGCCGTTCTTTACCATCAGTGGTTCCGACTTTGTAGAAATGTTTGTCGGTGTTGGGGCAAGCCGTGTGCGTGACTTGTTTGAACAAGCCAAGAAAAACAGCCCTTGCATCATCTTTATTGATGAAATTGACGCGGTTGGTCGTCAACGTGGTGCCGGTGTCGGTGGTGGTCACGATGAACGTGAACAAACCTTGAACCAGCTCCTCGTTGAAATGGACGGCTTTGATGCGAATGAAGGCATCATCATTTTGGCGGCAACCAACCGTCCTGACATCTTAGACCCTGCGCTCTTGCGTCCGGGCCGTTTTGACCGTCAAGTGACCGTTGGTCGTCCTGACGTACGTGGCCGCGAAGAAATCCTTAAAGTACACGTGCGTAACAAACCGCTGTCTGCGGAAGTGGATCTCAAAGTACTTGCGAAGCAAACCGCTGGCTTTACCGGTGCGGATTTAGCAAATCTTGTTAACGAAGCAGCGCTTTTGGCAGCACGTGAAGGCTTGACCGACATTACTCAAGAGCATTTGGAAAAATCCATTGAACGTGTTATTGCAGGTCCTGAAAAGAAGAACCGCGCGCAAATGAGTCAAGCGGAAATGGATTTGGTCAGCTATCACGAAGCAGGGCATGCAGTCATCGGTCATTATCTCGAAGGTTGCGACCCTATTCACAAGGTATCCATCATTCCTCGTGGCAGTGCCGGTGGTTATACCATGAGCTTGCCGGTGGAAGATCGCAACTATATGACACGTACGCACTTACTCCATGAAGTCACCATGATGCTTGGTGGTCGCGTGGCAGAAGAAATCGTGCTCGGTGAAATTTCCACCGGTGCATCTAATGATATTGAGCGTGCGACCAACACCATTCGTCAAATGGTGACCCGTTGGGGGATGAGTGATGAGCTTGGTACCATTTGCTTCGGTGAAGACGAGCAACAAGTTTTCTTAGGCCGTGATCTCGGTCATAGCCGTAACTATTCCGAAGCGATTGCCTTCTCCATTGATAAAGAAGTGAAGCGTATCATGGATGAATGTCATACCCGTGCGCATGAAATCTTGAATGCACATCGCGACAAGCTCGATGCGGTGGCAAAGGCCCTTCAAGAACGTGAAGTCATCAACGCCTTCGAATTCCAAGGTGTGATGGACGGCAAGGATTTGGAAACCATCGAACGCGAAGAAGCGGAATACTTGGCAAAACTCAATGAAGAAAAGAAAAAGAAAATTGAGGAAGCCAAAAAGAACGCACCTAAAGTGGAAGCGTCTAAGCCGGAACCTGCGAAGGTGGATGTGCCATCCTTTATGCAACAAAAGCCTGAACAACCAAAGGACGATGTGATTGCACCGGAAGATGCGCCAAAAGCGCCTGAAATGGAAACCGATGACGATGAGAAAGAAGTTTCTCATTGGGAAGGGTATCCGGGGCTCAAAGGTAAAATGACCGATGAAGAACTCGGCTTGCCATCTCACTGGCGTGATGAAGACGACAACGATAACAACAAATAACAATCATCAAAACCACAATCTATTCTACAGATTGTGGTTTTTTTGTGTGATTTATTAGTGGGAAATCTTATGGAAATGATATGATTGCGACAAACACTAGCTTTATGTAGGTCTTAGGACTATAATGAGAAAAAACTTTTTACAAAGAGAATGCACTTTTAGAGACCGAGAAAGAAAGAAGGTCATGTGATGTACAACATTGTCGATTACAAGCATTTAGGTGGCGCGACCCATGAATTGGTGGTTGAAGCACCACAATTGGCAAAGAAAGCAAAGGCAGGACAGTTTTTGATTGTGCGCATTGGCGAGGGAGAAGAACGTATTCCTTTGACCATTGCTGATAACGACCCAATAAAAGGCACAATTACCATCGTGATTCAAGCGCTGGGTCATTCTACCAAAAAAATTGTGGCACTTCGTCCGGGAGATGGATTGGCAGACGTGGTGGGACCGCTTGGTCAGGCCAGTGAGATTGAACATTACGGCACTGTTGTGATTGTTGGTGGTGGTGTAGGGATTGCACCAATCTATCCGATTGCCCGTGACCTCAAAAAAGCCGGCAACCGCGTCATCGCCATTATTGGTGCAAAGAGTAAGGAGTTGCTCTTTTGGGAAGAAAAACTTGCCGAAGCGGTGGACGAAGTTCGCATTGCTACCGATGACGGTTCTGTCGGCCATAAAGGCTTTGTGACGGATTTATTGGCGGAAGCGTGTGACAATGAGCATGTAGACATTGTTTGGGCGGTTGGGCCAATGATTATGATGTATAACTGTGTGAAGGTGACCAAAGCCCGTGGCATTCGCTCGATTGTAAGCATGAATCCGATTATGATTGACGGCACCGGGATGT
>USCP01000035.1 GCA_900553245.1 uncultured Peptococcaceae bacterium | reverse complement strand
ATTGCCAGGATAGCGAAAAGCGTTCCGAATTACTCGGAACGCTTTTTTTGTGTATAGAGGACGGTTAGCGTGATGAGAGGTATGCAGAGAAAATGCTTGGCGGAATGGGCTTCGATTCAGTATACTGGTTGTGATATGGCGCAGGTTATGCAAATTATATGAACGCGATCGAAAAAGAGGAGGGGTGTCATGTTATTCATTATATTCGGGTTATTTTTTATTGGGGTGACGGTGTTGGCTGTAAAGCGAAGAGCCTATGAGGACAATCCATATGTGTTTGCGATGTTGGTGGTTTTTGCGGTAGGCTTGACGCTGTCGGGCGTTTCCATGGCTTTTATCGGGAGTGACCGGTTGAGCGGGTTTTTGTTGGGCGGCACCATGGGCACGGTCATCTGTCTTTTGGGAGGAATCAATATTCGTGCCGCCTTGGTCTGTGACACGCCAGTGGAGGCAGTGTATTGCGGTTTTGCGAGCTATTCCGGTGGCAAAGGCGTCGAGAGTCATGCGCCGATTTTTGACTATCGTGTGAACGACGTGGCTTATCACCGACAGAGCACCCAAACCTTTTCCCGTCGCCTATTGGAGAAAAAGATGACTCCCGGCGAGACGGTGACGGTATATGTGGAGGCAGCACGGCCTGAAAACGTCATCTTAAAGCGACGCATCGGCGTAAAAAATATACTCTTTGTACTTTTTGGACTTTTTTGCTACGGCTTCGGGTTGATGGTGCTTTTTCAGTAAAGGCGCTTGGATTGGTTCTTTAGATTGGTTCTTTAGCAGGTAGTGTATGAACACTCAACAAATTTCAATCAAATTTTAATATAGATGGGGGTTGTATAGAGGCCTCCAAAACTGTGAAAAAGCCCTTGCATGATGGCGGATGCTGTCATGCAAGGGCTTTGTGAATTTATGAAAGTTGTAGAAATTGGTCGCTTCGCAGAAGGACAACGACGCCGTATAGGACATAAAGCAACGGAATAATGGTATCTAAAGCATTAAATAGTGCGGGTGGTGTGTAAGTGTAGTTTAGAAATTCATTCAGGATAAAATTGGTATAATTGCAGAATCCGTGGAGGGCAATCGGCACCGTTAGGGAGCCGCTTCTGTAGTAGACCGCTGCAAAGAAAATCCCACTGCACAATGCGGCAATGACCTGCTGGGTCGTACCGGCAAAGGTTTGCCCGCCGGTGAGTATATTCATATAGTGGGAAAGTCCTAATAATACTGATGATATGAATAGTGCATTCATTACGCCGAGTTTTGATGGTCCTAGTGCTTGCAACATTTTTGTAAAAAAATTCGTCTCCAAAAGTACTCTTCACATAGGGCGATAAAAAGCGCCTATGAAACACAATAGAAGGATCGTGAGACTATTTAATGAAAAAAGCTGTAGTATTGTTGATTGCTAGCTAGCTAACAAGAAGAAGTCTTGAAAGACTTGGAGATAAACTGGAAGTAGCATTATAAGTAGAAATTTAACGCTTGTTGTTTTAGCGTACGGTGTCAGTTGTTTATGAAACAGCAACCATTAGATGCTAAAAGTTATAAGTTCAGTCACTGCCATTAACAGGTATTGGTTAATGATGGGAGTGGTTATCTCTAATCAAAGCTGTCCAATGCCGATTGATAAAAATATAGCAGATCCTTCCCAACAGCCATAAAGGATAACACCGTATAAAATAGTCTTAAATATATTCTCTATGGTTATTTTGAGCTCTCCTTTCCATTCGTTATTGATTTTAACATTAGTATGAGGGTGGGGTTCCAATTATAATGAAAAGGACCATGATAATTTGGGAAAGTGTGTCGCGCTTTAAATGATATACTGTGTAAAATGATTAAAAGACGAGGTGGCTTCGATGATTCGTGAGCTAATGTATGTGGAGTTAAAGAGCGGCTACAATGACGACGGCCCTGCTTGGATTGGTTATGTGAAAGCGTCGCGCACTTATCGTACGATTTATTTTAATGACCATGCTTTTCAACGTGTGACAGGCTACAGTGGTAATTATGTTGACATAGAGAACGGCGATATCTATTGGATTACCGGTGCAAAAAAACGTGAGAGAAATCGGCATTGGGCCGGTCACGGAAAGATCATGGTGGACGCGCGAGCGGTGGAGGAATATTGTGCGCTCATCGGTGAGCGTGAACTTCCGTCGGCGGTGTTCGAGGTAATCGGGATGGAGGATCGGTTTCCGGTGGCACGCATTAACGCATTATTAAATGAGAAAGAATAGAGGACTGAGCAAGGAAACGATGTGGTCGTGTCTTTGCTCAGTCCTTTTTATATGCAGCCGGTTGCGTTGGAAAGATGTAGAGGAGGGATTTCCTTTGATTAGAGTTTACATCATTATGTGAATATTTGCTGTAAGTGTAGGGAGAGTGTAAGAAACCCGTTCTCAAATATAATTATAAAGCATCAAAAGGGGATATTAAGGGAAATTTTCTGTACGGTTCCAGAAAAATATTGCGTTTGTGCTATAAAAAATGCCTAAAAGGGCTTGACTTTCGCTCTGATTTATCTTAAAATTGATAGGCTAATGTTATAATGGAATTTTTATTGATTCCACTTATTATTTATTTAGATTATGAACTTGTCGTACAACTTCGTCTATAGAATTAGTAAGGGGTGAACGCTTTGGTTGAATTAAGCAGCCATGCATTGACAGAGCGACATAAGTTTTCAAAGATTGAAGAAATCATGGAAATGCCGAACCTGATTGCGATCCAACGTAATTCTTACAATTGGTTCCTCGAAGAAGGTTTGAAGGAAACTTTTGAAGAAGTTTCTCCTATCACTGACTTTTCTGATACACTTCAGCTGGATTTCTTAACTTCTAGCTTTGGTGAACCGAAGTACAGTGAAGAAGAATGCAAGGACCGCGATGCTACCTATGCTGCACCATTAAGAATTAAGGTGCGCTTGCTCAATAAGGAAAGCGGTGAAATTAAAGAACAAGAAGTCTTCATGGGGGATTTCCCTCTTATGACAGATCAGGGGACTTTTGTTATCAATGGCGCGGAACGTGTTATTGTCAGCCAGTTGGTTCGTAGTCCGGGGGTTTATTACAATCGTGAAATCGATACCGCCGGTAAGGAATTATTTGGTTGTACTGTCATCCCTAACCGCGGCGCTTGGTTGGAATTAGAATCTGACGCCAACGACGTGATTTATGTGCGTCTCGACCGTACCAGAAAGTTGCCTGCAACTGTATTGTTGCGTGCTTTAGGGTATAGCAAGGACGAAGACATCATTGAACTCTTTGATGGCGATGAACTCATCCAGCCAACCTTGGATAAGGATACCACTTCCAGCGAACCGGAAGCGTTGATTGAAATCTACAAGCGTCTCCGTCCTGGTGATCCTCCAACTGTTGAAAGTGCTAGAAATTTGATTAACGCCCTCTTCTTCGACCACAAGCGTTATGATTTGGCGAAGGTTGGTCGTTATAAAATCAATAAAAAATTAGGCTTGGATATCGATAAGAGTGTTAAAAATTTAACCTTGGAAGATATTCTTGCTACCTATCGTTACATGCTCTCCTTGATGCATAAAGCACCAGGGTATACTGTAGATGATATCGACCATTTGGGGAACCGTCGTATTCGTTCCGTTGGTGAACTTCTTCAGAATCAATTCCGCATTGGTTTGACCCGAATGGAAAGAAACGTTCGTGAACGTATGACCACCCAAGACCCTAATGAAGTAACACCACAAGGGCTTATTAACATCCGTCCTGTTGTTGCTAGCATTAAGGAATTCTTTGGTAGCTCCCAGTTGTCCCAATTTATGGACCAAATCAACCCATTGGCTGAATTGACCCATAAGCGTCGCCTTTCTGCATTGGGGCCTGGAGGTTTGAGCCGTGAACGTGCAGGCTTTGAAGTCCGTGACGTTCACCACTCTCACTATGGTCGTATGTGTCCTATTGAAACTCCTGAAGGTCCAAACATCGGGTTGATCAACTCCTTGGCAACCTACGGGCGTGTGAATGAATATGGTTTCATTGAAACCCCATATCGTAAGGTTAACGATTGCCATGTAACCGATGATATCGAATATCTGACTGCAGATATTGAAGATAAATATACCATTGCTCAGGCAAACACCACCCTCGACGAAAACAACATGATTATTGCTGAAAAGGTTGACGCACGTCGTGGGGAAGAAAACATCGTTGTAGAAAAAGAAGAAGTCGAATACATGGACGTATCTCCAAAGCAGGTTGTATCCATTGCGACTGCTTTGATTCCGTTCTTGGAACACGATGACGCGAACCGCGCACTCATGGGGACCAACATGCAGCGTCAGGCAGTACCTCTGCTTGTAACTGAAGCACCATTTGTTGGTACCGGTATGGAATACCGTGCGGGGTATGACTCCTGCGTATTCGCTATTGCGAAGCATAGCGGTATTGTAAGCTATGTATCTGCAGACCGCATTGAAATTCGTGGCGATGGTGGCGAACGTGACGTTTACCATTTGACCAAGTTTAAGGGTTCCAACCAAGGGAGCTGTATTAACCAACACGTTCTCGTTTCTAAGGGTCAACACGTTAATGAAGGGGACATCCTTGCTGACGGTCCTTCTACCGATAATGGGGAATTGGCACTCGGTCGTAACGCACTCATCGCGTTTATGAACTGGGAAGGCTACAACTACGAAGACGCTGTTTTGATCAGTGAACGTTTGGTCAAGGAAGACGTGTACACTTCTATCCATATCAGTGAATTCGAAAGCGATTCCCGTGATACTAAGCTTGGGCCTGAAGAAATCACTCGTGATATTCCTAACGTTGGCGAAGATGTTCTTAAGAACCTCGACAGCCGCGGTATTATCCGTATTGGTGCTGAAATCAGCGCTGGGGACATTTTGGTAGGTAAGGTTACTCCTAAGGGTGAAACCGAGCTCACCGCTGAAGAACGTTTGCTCCGCGCAATCTTTGGTGAAAAGGCACGTGAAGTGCGCGATACCTCTTTGCGTGTACCACACGGTGGGAGCGGGATTGTTGTTGACGTTAAGGTCTTCACTCGCAAGGGTGGCGACGAATTGCCTCCTGGCGTAAATGAAGTCGTTCGCGTATATATTGCTCAAAAGCGTAAAATCTCCCAAGGGGACAAAATGGCAGGGCGTCACGGTAACAAGGGGGTTGTATCCCGCGTGCTTCCTGAATGCGATATGCCATTCTTGCCGGACGGTACACCTGTAGATATCGTCTTGAACCCACTGGGCGTACCTTCCCGTATGAATATTGGGCAGGTATTGGAAGTGCACCTTGGTATGGCAGCAAAGGCACTTGGCCTTAAGTTTGCTACCAACGTATTTGATGGTGCTAGTGAAAAGGATATCGGTGATATGCTTGAAAAAGCTGGTTATGACCGTAGCGGGAAGTTTGTGCTTCGTGATGGTCGTACCGGCCGTCCATTGGACAATGCGGTAACCGTTGGTTACATGTATTACCTCAAACTCGCCCACTTGGTTGACGATAAGATTCACGCACGTTCCATTGGGCCATATTCCCTCGTTACTCAACAGCCACTCGGTGGTAAAGCACAATTCGGTGGTCAGCGTTTCGGGGAAATGGAAGTTTGGGCGCTTGAAGCATACGGTGCATCTCACACCTTACAAGAAATGTTGACTGTGAAGTCTGACGATGTTGTAGGGCGTGTTAAGACTTATGAATCTATTGTAAAGGGCGAAAACTTGCCTGAAGCCGGTGTGCCGGAAGCATTTAAGGTACTCATGAAGGAATTGCAAGCATTGTGCTTGGATATCCGCATTCTTGACGAAGACAACAACGAAATTGATATGTCTGACGAAGATGATGAACTTGAAGAACAGCCAAAAGATTTTGCTGTCCAACAGCTTGCTGAACCGGACAGTGAAGGCGATAACCGTGGCGATGAAGTTGTCGATGTGAACGATGACGATGAAAACATGGATGATGACATTGCTGCCGATGAAGATTTCTCTTTCTATTCAGGGGAAGATTTAGAAGACGATGATGATTTGTTCGTCATTGCCGATGATGGTTTAGACGACTAATGCCGTTCGATTTTGAAGGGAGCGTCTGTTTTGGGAAATATCAATAAAGTCGATCATATTTCTATTAACCTTGCCAGCGCGGAAGCGATTCGTAGCTGGAGTAGCGGTGAAGTAAAGAAGCCGGAAACTATCAACTACAGAACCCTCAAGCCTGAACGTGACGGTTTGTTCTGTGAAAGAATCTTTGGGCCTACCAAGGACTGGGAATGTAGCTGCGGGAAATATAAGCGCGTACGTTTCAAAGGCGTTATTTGCGACCGTTGCGGTGTAGAAGTTACCCGCTCTAAAGTACGTCGTGAACGCATGGGCCACATTGAATTGGCTGCACCATGCACCCACATTTGGTACTTCAAGGGCATTCCAAGCCGTATGGGTCTCATCCTTAACATGAGCCCACGTCAGCTTGAACGTGTCATTTATTTCGTATCTTACATCGTTATCGATCCGGGCGATGTTGACGAATTAAGCAAATATCAAATTCTCAGCGAAAGTGAATATCGCGAAGCTCGCTCTAAATATGGCAATCGTTTCCGCGCCGGTATCGGTGCTGAAGCTGCCAAGGAGCTCTTAGAAGATATTGACCTTGAAAAGCTGAGCAAAGAACTTCAAGAAGAAGTAAAGAATAGCAGTGGCCAACGCCATATCAAAGCGGTTCGTCGCTTTGAAGTTGTTGAAGGGATGCGCGCATCCGGCAACAACCCTGCATGGATGGTATTGGATGTACTTCCTGTTATTCCTCCGGACATTCGTCCGATGGTACAACTCGATGGCGGTCGCTTTGCAACCAGCGATTTGAACGACCTCTATCGTCGTGTATTGAACCGCAACAACCGTCTCAAGCGTTTGCTTGACCTCGGTGCACCGGACATCATTGTTCGTAACGAAAAGCGTATGCTTCAAGAAGCTGTTGACGCCCTTATTGACAACGGTCGTCGCGGTCGTCCTGTAACCGGTCCAGGGAATCGTGCCCTTAAGAGCTTGTCTGACATGCTCAAGGGGAAACAAGGTCGTTTCCGTCAAAACCTTCTCGGGAAGCGTGTTGACTACTCCGGCCGTTCCGTAATCGTTGTAGGGCCAGAACTCAAGATGCACCAATGCGGCTTGCCAAAGGAAATGGCTGTTGAACTCTTTAAGCCATTCGTTATGCGTAAGCTTCTGCAAGACGGTACCGCTCATAACATTAAGAGTGCAAAGCGTATGGTAGAACGTCTTGATAATGCTATTTGGGACGTGCTTGAAGAAGTAATCAAAGACCACCCAGTACTCTTGAACCGTGCACCGACCCTCCACAGATTGGGGATTCAATCCTTTGAACCTGTATTGGTTGAAGGTCGTGCCCTCAAGTTGCACCCATTGGCTTGTACTGCATACAACGCCGACTTTGACGGTGACCAGATGGCGGTTCACGTACCACTTTCTACCGAAGCACAAGCTGAAGCACGTATTCTCATGCTTGCGGCAAACAATATCTTGAACCCTAAGGATGGTCGCCCTGTTACCGTACCTACTCAGGACATGGTTTTGGGGAGTTACTATTTGACCATCGCACGTGAAGAGGCCCTTGGCCATGGCAAGTACTTCAGCTCTAAGACTGAAGCAGAACTCGCTTATGATGCCGGCGCTATTCACTTGCAAGCACCAATTCATGTTCGCATGGACAACGGTGAAATCATTGAAACGACTGTTGGTCGTATCATCTTTAACAACGTTATTCCTGAAAAGGTTCCTTTTGTTAATGAAGTTGTTGGCAAAAAGAAGCTCGGTAATGTTGTAGATACCTGCTTCCGTATTTACGGTGCAAGCGGCACCGCTCACATGCTTGACGGGATCAAGGCACAAGGCTTCAAGTATTCCACTCAATCCGGGATTTCCATCGGCTATATGGATATGGTTATTCCTGAAAGCAAAAAGGATTTGCTTGATGCCGCGGAAGCAAAGGTTGACAAAATTGAAACCAAATTCCGTCGCGGTTTGATTACCGACGATGAACGTTATAAGCTCGTTATTGAAGTTTGGACCAAATGTACCGACGACATCGGGGCTGCACTTCTCGCAAACCTTGGTAAGTTCAACTCCATCAACATGATGGCGACTTCCGGGGCCCGTGGTAACAACCAACAGATTCGTCAGCTCGCAGGGATGCGTGGTTTGATGGCTGACCCATCCGGGAAAACCATCGAAATGCCTATTAAGGCGAACTTCCGTGAAGGGCTTACCGTGTTGGAATACTTTATTTCTTCTCACGGTGCACGTAAAGGGTTGGCAGATACCGCGCTTCGTACTGCCGACTCCGGTTACCTCACTCGTCGTCTCGTAGACGTTGCACAAGACGTGATTGTACGTGAACTCGACTGCGGTACTGAACAAGGCTTGACCGTTCGTGCCATCATGAATGGGACAGAAACTATTGAACAGCTTTGGGAACGTGTTGCAGGTCGTTACCTTGCAGAAGATGTCATCAACCCAGAAACTGGTGAAGTGATGGCACGTCGCAACGATTACATTAGCGACGAACAAGCTCATGCTATTGAAGCAGCAGGTGTACAATCTGTTCGTATTCGTAGCGCGCTGACTTGTCGCAGTCGTCACGGTGTTTGCAGCAAGTGCTATGGCCGTAACCTTGCAACCGGCGTTCTTGTTGACGTTGGGGAAGCAGTTGGGACCGTTGCGGCACAATCCATCGGGGAACCTGGGACTCAGCTTACCATGCGTACCTTCCACACCGGGGGGATTGCAGGGGGCGACATTACACAGGGTCTTCCTCGTGTCGAAGAATTGTTTGAAGCACGTCGTCCTAAAGGGCAAGCAGTTATTACCGAAGTTGACGGTCGCGTTTCCATCGGCGAAAATAAGGGTCGCACCGAAGTGACCGTTATGACCGAACACGGAGAAGCACATGCTTATGTGATTCCTTTCGCTTCTCACTTGGCTGTTATGGAAGGCCAAATGGTAGAAGCTGGTCAAGAATTGACCGAAGGGTCTATCAACCCACAAGACCTCTTGCTTATCAAGGGACCTCTCGGTGTACAAGAGTACCTCTTGCGTGAAGTACAAAAGGTATACCGTCTCCAAGGGGTAGATATCAACGATAAGCACATTGAAGTAATGGTTCGCCAAATGATGCGCAAGGTTAAAATCGAAGAAATCGGCGATAGCCAATTCCTTGCTGGTAGCCAAGTTGATATCATTGACTTTGATGAAGAAAACGAACGTCTCGAACGAGAAGGCTTGCGTCCTGCAGTCGGTGAAGTACAGCTCCTCGGGATTACCAAGGCTGCACTCGCAACCGATTCCTTCTTGTCTGCAGCATCCTTCCAAGAAACCACTAAGGTACTTACTGACTCTGCTATCAAGGGTAAGAACGACTATCTTATCGGTCTCAAGGAAAACGTTATTCTCGGGAAGCTTATTCCTGCAGGGACTGGGATGCGTCATTATCGTAAGATTGGCCTTGAAGGTGAAGCCTACGAAAATGCTTACGATCTTGTAGATGTAGAAGCTGAAAACATGGAAGATGTTGAAGAACAACGCATCAACCAAAGAAAAGACGATCGCCCAGTCTTTATCTAAAAAACAATATAACACCTATAGCGCACAATCGATAATCGATTGTGCGCTTTTTATTTTGATAACATATTATAAGTTATATGTACAGTGTAAACGGCGTGGTTGAAGGATTTAAGGGATATGGACACACGTGGAAACGTGGATATAAAATTTAATAAAAACCGTTGACATTCAAAAGGTGGATTGTTATACTCTTAATTGTGTTTGCGAAAGGGTCCCATTAGAATGCAAGGGAAACCCTGCAGTCACAAACATGGGAGTCGTCAAACATTGAAACAATCATCATTGGTACTGCCACGCGCAGTTATTCTGTATTGTGATTTGACGAAATCAAATTTAACAAGGAGGTGGCAGTATGCCAACAATTAATCAGCTGGTAAATAAAGGTAGACAATCCAGTCATAAGAAATCCACCACCCCTGCTCTGCAAAGCAACCCACAAAAGAGAGGTCTTTGCACCAGAGTGTACACCACAACCCCTAAGAAACCAAACTCTGCTCTTCGTAAGGTAGCTCGTGTTCGTTTGACCAACGGCACTGAAGTAACCGTTTACATCCCAGGGATTGGCCACAACCTTCAGGAACACAGTGTTGTATTGGTTCGCGGTGGGAGAGTACGTGACCTTCCAGGGGTACGTTATCACCTCGTTAGAGGTACCTTGGACGCTGCAGGTGTTAACGACCGCAGACAGTCCCGCTCTAAATACGGCACTAAGCGTCCTAAGTAATTAGGGCAATACTTGGATAGATGGAAATAGTGAAAGGAGGCCCTCATGTCCAGAAAAGCACAAGCTCCAAAGAGAGAAGTACTCGCTGATCCAATTTACAACAGCAAGCAAGTGACTAAGTTAATCAACCAAATCATGCTTGATGGTAAAAAGGGTACAGCTGAACATATCGTATACAGCGCGTTTGATATCGTTGCTGAAAAAACCGGAAATGAAGCCATCGAAGTTTTTGAAGAAGCAATGAAGAACATCATGCCTGTTCTTGAAGTTAAAGCACGTCGTGTTGGTGGTGCTAACTACCAAGTTCCTATCGAAGTACGTGCAGACCGTCGTCAAACCCTCGGTTTGCGTTGGTTGGTAACCTTCGCTCGTAAGCGCGGTGAAAAGACCATGGATTTGCGTCTTGCAAATGAAATCATGGATGCTGCTAACAATACCGGCGGCGCAGTGAAGAAGAAAGAAGAAACCCACAGAATGGCAGAAGCAAACAAGGCTTTCGCTCATTATCGTTGGTAATAAATTATTTAGAAAACATCTTACATTATATACATTAAGGAGGATTATCAGTGGCAAGAGAATATTCGCTCCAAAATACTCGTAACATCGGTATTATGGCGCATATCGACGCAGGGAAAACCACCACCACCGAACGTATTCTGTACTATACAGGTCGTTCCCACAAGATCGGTGAAACCCACGAAGGTACTGCTACCATGGACTGGATGGAACAGGAACAAGAACGTGGGATTACCATTACTTCTGCAGCTACCACTGCAGCATGGAAGGGTAAAAGAATTAACATCATCGACACCCCAGGGCACGTAGACTTCACCGTAGAAGTAGAACGTTCCTTGCGCGTATTGGACAGTACTGTTGCTGTATTCTGCGCAGTTGCTGGTGTTCAGCCACAATCTGAAACTGTATGGCGTCAAGCTGTACGTTACAACGTTCCTCGTTTGGCTTTCGTTAACAAGATGGACCGTACCGGTGCTAACTACTTCAACGTTTGCCGTCAAATCAAAGAACGCCTTGGCGCTCACGCTTTGATGATGCAACTTCCTATCGGTGCAGAAGAAAACTTCTCCGGTGTGGTTGACCTCGTTGAAATGAAAGCTTACAAGTTCCTTCCTGGTACCGAGATTGTAAACTACGAAGAAATCGAAATCCCAGAAGATTTGAAGGAACAAGCAGAAGAAGCCCATGCAGAACTCGTTGAAGACGTTGCTGGTCTCGACGACGAATTGATGGAAAAATTCTTCGAAGAAGGCGACCTCTCCGTTAAGGAAATCAAGAAGGCAATCCGTAAGGCTACCATCGCGAACGACACCGTTCCAGTATTCTGCGGTTCTGCATTCAAGAACAAAGGTGTTCAGTTCTTACTCGACGCTGTCGTAGATTACTGCCCATCTCCAGTTGACGTACCTGCTATCGCTGGTACCCTTCCTAACGGTGAAGAAGCTGAACGTCATCCAAGTGATGAAGAACCATTCGCAGCTCTCGCATTTAAGGTTATGACTGACCCTTATGTTGGTAAATTGACCTTCTTCCGTGTATACTCCGGTACACTCGAAAGCGGTAGCTATGTTTACAAT
>USCP01000034.1 GCA_900553245.1 uncultured Peptococcaceae bacterium | reverse complement strand
TTGCAACCATGCTTCAATGACCTTTCTGAAGCTGGTTGGGACTTGGGTGGTTCCGGTTCTAACCTCAGAACTCCAAGCTGCTGCGTGGGTCCTGGTCGTTGCGAATTCTCTTGCATCGATACTTTGGACTTCACCTACAATGTAACCCAACACTATCAAATGGAATTGCACCGCCCAATGTGGCCTTACAAGTCCAAAATCAAAGTGTCCGGTTGCCCTAACGACTGCGTATCTTCCGTAGCACGTTCCGACATTGCGGTTATCGGTACTTGGAGAGATGATATCAAGATTGACCAAGCTGAAGTTGCAAAATACGCAGATGCTGGCTTGCCAATCAAGTCTGTTATCTCTCGTTGCCCATCCAATTGCATGAAATACGATGCTGACAAGAAAGAAATCACCATCGACAATGCTAACTGCACCCGTTGCATGCACTGCATCAACGTAATGCCAAAGGCTCTTCATGTTGGTGATGATAAGGGTTGCTCCATCCTTCTCGGTGGTAAGTCCACTATCGTACAATCTGCTTTCTTGGGCTGGGTTGTTGTACCTTTCATGAAGCTCGACAAAGAAAATGACTACGAAAACTTCAAAGAATTCGTAGAAGGCGTTTGGGACTGGTGGGATGAAAACGCTAAGACCCGTGAACGTCTTGGTGAATTGATTTACAGACTCGGCATGAACTCCATGCTTAAAGCAATCGACATGAAGCCAGTACCACAAATGGTTAAGCATCCACGTGAAAACCCTTATATCTACTGGTATGGTGAAGACTTTAATCAAACGGAGGTGGCTGAATAATGATGTCTCAATACGCTGCAACTGATATTGGACCACCGCACTACTGGGATAAAATGCCTAAAGTATGCCAAGATAACTACGGTGTATGGCAATATCACGAAAAAGTAAAACCAGGTGTTTTAAAGCACGTTGGTCCTAACGGGGCTCTCTACACTGTACGTGTTGGTTCCCCACGTTTGCTCTCTACCGAATCCATTCGTTGGTTCGCTGATTTAGCTGATAAGTACTGCGAAGGTCATCTTCGTTTTACTACTCGTTGCTCTATCGAATTCTTGACTACTGAAGAAGCGAACGTAGATAAGATCATCGAAGAAGTAGAAGCTTACGGCTTCCCTGTTGGTGGTACTGGTCATTCCTTGCGTAATATGCTTCATACTCAAGGTTGGGTACACTGCCACAGTGCTGCTACTGACGCTTCTGGTACTGTTAAAGTTGTTATGGACGAACTCTATGACTACTTTAAGCGCGATGACCTTCCAGCTCAATTGAAAATCTCCATGGCTTGCTGCTTGAACATGTGCGGTGCTGTACACTGCTCCGACATTTCTTTCGTAGGTATGCACAGAACTATTCCTCAAGTAATTGACGAAGCTGTTGCTGACTCTTGCGAAATCCCTAACTTGGTAGCTGCTTGCCCTGTAGGTGCAATTCGTCCAAACCCTAAGAAGAAATCCGTTACTATTAACGAAGAAAAGTGCATGTACTGCGGTAACTGCTTCTCCGTATGCCCTGCACTCCCAATCGCAGACCCAGAACACGACGGTCTCTCCATCTTCGTTGGTGGTAAAGTTTCTAACACCCGTAAGGGCCCTGCTTTCTCCAAGCTCGTTGTTCCTTACATCCCTAACGAACCACCAAGATGGCCAACCCTCGTTAACACTATCAAGCATTTGGTAGAAATCTGGGTTGAAAATGCTCTTCCTGGTGAACGTTACGGTGAATGGGTAGAACGTATTGGTTGGGAAAAATTCTTTGAAATTTCCGGCCTCGAATTCACCGATAAGCATATCGACGACTTCACCTTCTCCGTGAAGACCTTCCGTTCTACTTCTAACTTCAAATTTACTGACGCAGTTGAAACCATGTAATTTTGGTTTAGCCCTGTAACATCTGTCGAAAGGAGATGTCATAATGGCTGACTTCACTAAAGAAGAACTCGAAGCGAAAGTGCTCGAATTCCTCGGCACCGTAGATAAAGCTAAAAACCGTCAAATCGCGGACGCTATCGGTGTGAAAAAACGTGATATCGATGCTGTTGTTGCCGACTTGGCCAACGCTGGGAAGATTGAATATCTCTATCTCGGGACTTCCTATGTAACTCTTCCTGAAAACGTAAAGAATTCCTAATTCTTTCGCTCAGAAGAGTAGTTTGATTTGAATTGATAGCGGTTTTCGAATTTCTTAAATAAACTTTTTGAATTTTTCTGAAAACCGCTTTCATTTAATGAATTCTAATGATATAATATGTAAAGGAGCTACACATGGCACTAATGGACGATTGCAACGAATGGTTGAACTTTTGCGATGATTTGATTCGTGAAATTTCCGACTCTAAGTTAAGCGATTTTAAGATGGGTCAGATTGACGGTCTTAAACTTGCTACTGATATGTTGAAAGACTATTTGGTTGAATATCCTGGCTTTGTGGATCCAAAACATAAATATGACAAATTTAAATTGTGAGGTGCTTATCAATGCCAGAAATCGAAGTAAATGGTAAAGCTGTTGAAGTCGACGAAGACGGTTTCTTAGTAAGTCTCGACGACTGGACTGAAGATGTTGCTAAGTTCTTGGCTGATTCCGAAGGCGTTAGCGAACTTACCGAAGAACACTGGAAGCTCATCAACTACCTTAAGGACTACTACAATGAATATGGTATCGCTCCAATGGTACGTAAGATGACCAAAGAATCTGGTTTCTCCCTTAAGGAAATCTACGATCTCTTCCCATCTGGCCCAGCTAAGGGTGCATGCAAAATCGCTGGTCTTCCAAAACCAACCGGTTGCGTATAATTTATACGTTTAATTTGGAAAACTGCTTAGTCAGTTATAAGGTGTATCGATTATTCGATACACCTTTTTTGTTGTATAAAAATTTTGTGATATACATCCATAATACATATTTAGCGATTGTTTATGAATAAAATTGCACTCTTTGATGTAATTTGATATAGTTGTAACATACAGTAAGGGAGGGTTTACAATGAAAAAATTTCACGAAGTTGAAATTTCGGGACACAAACGTCGGCTTTCTTTGTATCAAATCGATGAGGATACCTGGATACCTCTATTTATTGCTTATAATGATGTAGCTTTGATTCAAGATGCTGCAGCTGAGTTATTAGAGAAGGCGCCTGATTTTGATTGTATCCTCACTGAAGAAATTCAGGGGATTTCTCTGGCTTATGCAATGACATTGTTATCCGGAAAAGAACGATTTGTTGTTGCCAGAAAGAGTGCAAAGGCGTATATGGACGATGCTGTTGCGATTCAGGTTGTCGAGCATAGAGATGATGAAGAACATTTTAAGCGCCTCTATTTATCAAAGGATGATGCCGACTATATCGCAAATAAGCGCGTGTTATTGGTCGATGACGTGGTGCTGCGTGGTACAACTATGAGTGCATTAGCGGATTTAACCACTGCGCTTGGTGGTTATGTGGTTGGTGAAGCGAGCATTATTCGTCATGGATTTGGCGTGGAGGAAAGCGACCAATATATTGATAAATCTTACTTACTGTCATTACCATTGTTTTCAGCAGATGGTGAACCGCTTTAATTTTTGTATTTAATTTTATTTGGAGATGAGATGTCTTATGAGAAGTGATCAAGTAAAAAAAGGTCCTGCACGTGCACCACACCGCTCTTTGTTTTATGCGATGGGCTACACTTCGGATGACTTGAAAAAGCCGTTAATTGGTATTGTTAATGCTCAAAATGAAGTAATTCCGGGACACTTTCATTTAGATGAGATTGCACGTGCGGTAAAAGCTGGCGTTTTAGGTGCTGGCGGCACACCTATGGAATTTCCTGCCATTGGCCTTTGTGATGGGATTGCGATGAACCACTCAGGGATGAATTATTCTCTTGCAACGCGTGAGTTGATTGCTGATTCCATCGAATCAATGTATATGGCTTATAAATTTGATGGTCTTGTTTTGATTGGGAACTGCGATAAAATCGTTCCTGGGATGTTGATGGCAGCAGCGCGCTTAAATGTGCCATGCGTGTATGTGAGTGGTGGCCCAATGTTACCGGGGCGCTACAATGGTCAAGATAGTGACTTAACCATGGGTGGCTTTGAAGCTGTTGGTGCGTATACTTCCGGTAAGATTGATGAACAAACATTGACGGAAATGGAAGAAACCGCTTGTCAAACCTGTGGCTCTTGCGCAGGGATGTATACAGCTAATACAATTAACTGTTTGGCAGAAGCGCTTGGTTTAGCACTTCCTGGTAACGGGACTATTCCAGCGCCTTATGGTGCGCGTAAAGCATTGGCACGTAAGGCTGGGAAGCAAGTGATGGAAATGGTAGAACGAGATATTACTGCGCGTGATATCTTCACCCGAGAAGCTTTTTTGAATGCAATTACTGTTGATATGGCAATCGGTGGTTCTACCAATACGGTGCTTCATTTGATGGCTATTGCAAACCAAGCCAATGTGAAGATTACTTTGGAAGATTTTGATCGTATTGCAAATAGTACACCACAATTAAGTAAGTTAAGTCCTTCTAGTACCCAGCATATCAATGAATTGCATGAAGCTGGGGGCATTCCGGCGTTGATGAAGCAATTGTTGGATGCTGGCAAGATTGATGGTTCGTTGATGACCGTTACCGGCAAAACCGTCGCTGAAAATGTTGCCGGTGCGGTGGTTAAAAATCGTGAAATCATCCATGATTTTGATCATGCATATTCCGAAACCGGTGGCTTGGCGGTGCTTGTTGGGAATCTTGCACCGGATGGTGCGGTTGTAAAACAGGGCGGTGTTGCGAAGGAAATGCTGCAACACTCCGGTCCTGCTCGCGTATATAATTCCGAAGAAGAAGCCTTTGCAGCAATTACCGGCAATGAAATTCATTCTGGTGATGTTGTAGTTATTCGTTATGAAGGCCCTAAGGGTGGTCCTGGGATGAAAGAAATGCTTTCTCCTACTGCTGCATTGATTGGTGCAGGATTAGGTAAAGAAGTGGCACTTTTAACCGACGGTCGCTTCTCCGGTGGTACTGCTGGGGCTTGCATCGGACATATTTCTCCGGAAGCAGCAGAGGGTGGTCCACTCGGATTATTGGTTGATGGAGATATCATCGATATTGATATTCCAAACCGTAAGCTTTCTGTGCGTTTGAGTGATGAAGAGGTGGAAGCGCGTCGTGCGGCTCGTGTGACGCCAAAGCGTGACTTAATCGCAAACTCTTATTTGCGTCGCTATGCATATTTAGTGACTTCTGCAAGTACCGGTGCGGTAATGAGAGACCCTTTACAGGATGAATAATGGTAAATTTAATATGCCGTGGCTTTAAAAGCTGCGGCATTTTTTTATGGATAAAGTTATTAAGAAATTGAAATAATAGTTTGTCCGTTATAGAACATCAAAGGGGTTTGTGGTAGGATAATGAAGAAAGAACAATGGAAAGGATGGCGCCTATGAGAATTATGATTGTCACAGAAGTTTTTTTGCCGGCTGTTGATGGCTTGGTATTGAGACTCACTGAGGCGATTAGATATTTTCACAAGGAAGGGCATGATGTTGCGATTGTAACTCCTAACCGTGGAATCGACCAATTTGATGGTGCGATGATTTATGGAATTTCTGATAAACGTTTGCCATTTGGAAAGAATTTGTTCTGGGCGCCATCTTTGAAAAATATCTATGATTGCATGTTGGAATTTTCTCCACAGGTTGTTCATATTGCAAATCCGCTTCTAATGGGGAGCGTAGCGGCACAATATGCAAATAAACTTGGTATCCCAATCGTGGTGAGTTACCATACTAATTTTATGAATTGTCTCAAACAGTATCATTTAAATAACAAAATAACTGAAAATATGCTGTGGCACTCGAGAAAGAAGATTTCAGACAGTGCGGTATTGAATTTATGTACTTCTCATGTGATGCGCTCTTCATTGAGAAAATACGGGATTCATGATGTTCATGTTCTAAAACGCGGTGTGGATTCCGAACAGCGTCATCCGCGATTTGCTTCTGAAGATATGCGTATGATTTTGAGCAGAGGCCAGGCTGATAAAAAATTATTGGTATATATTGGTTCGCTGACTAAAACAAAGGATTTGGAGTCTTTGCTACCGATGATGAAACGCCGTGACGATGTGTGTTTGGCGATTGTCGGTGATGGTGAACATCGTGAGACGTTGGAACGCCTTTTTGCAGGAACGAATACTGTGTTTACAGGATATTTTCGTGGGAAAAATCTTGCTGAAGCTTATGCGTCCGGAGATGCCTATATTTTTCCAACGCGAAAAGAACAGGTTGGCGTTGGTTTGCTAGAAGTGATGGCATCCGGCGTTCCTATTATCGCGGTACGTGCGCCGTTGATTACTGAACAATTTGAAGATGGTAGGGACGTATTATTGTACACTGCAGGTGATGAAGCGTCTTTAGATGCTGCGATTGATCGCTTGGAAGACCAGGCACTTATGCGTCGCCTTGGCAAGATTGTTCGTAAAGAGGCAGAGGCAAGTAGCTGGGAACGTGCCAGCCAACAGTTAATGGATTATTACAGCATCGCTTATACACGAGCGACTCATTATAATCAAAGATAAAGGATGTGTGCTTATGAATGAAAAGATTTTAGTCGTAGAAGACGAGGAAAATATTCGTACAAATATTAAGGAATACCTTGAAACGCAACAGTTTCAGGTGTTAGAAGCTGCTGATGGGGAAGCCGGGTTGGAAATGGTAGAATCCATGAAGCCGGATTTGATTATCTTAGATTTAATGTTACCGAAGTTGGACGGGATGGAAGTTTGCAAACGTGTGCGTCGCCATCACAACACGCCGATTATCATGGTAACGGCACGTAATGAAGAAATCGATAAACTGCTTGGCTTAGAGTTGGGGGCAGACGACTATATTACTAAACCTTTTAGCTTAAGAGAATTGAATGCGCGTATCAAAGCTGTTTTCAGACGTAGTAAGCATATTGTGGAAAATGTAGAGGATGTGCGCGAATTTGGTAAACTGCAAATCAATTTGGACCGTCGTGAAGTCTTGTATGATGGTAACAATATTGATTTAACCCCGTCTGAATATGCTATTTTGGTGACGTTAAGTGAAAATGTAGGGCGTCCTTACAGTCGTCTGCAACTTCTAACCGCAACACTTGGTGAAAGTTATGCCGGTTATGAACGTGCGATTGATACCCACGTAAGTAATTTGCGCAAGAAAATTGAACCAAATCCACAAAAACCAATTTTTATTCAAACAGTATATGGCTTAGGATATAAATTCGGAGACAAGTATGAAGTTGTCGACTAAAATTGTGTCGATTATGACGCTGGTGACATTGTTAACTGGGTTGATTCTCGGAAGTGTTACTTTGCAACTTATGAGCAAGAGCTTTGACCAATATTTGACAGAAACCAAAAAGGTTGAAATTGGAGAATGGCGAGCTATTTACACCAATTACTATAATGAAAATGGTGATTCGTGGGAGGGCGTTCAAAGTATCATTGTAACCTATAGTCTACAATACGCGTATGGCTCTACGATGGAACGCTCTTATTATCAACCAGTGGTATTGATTGATCCTGAAGGGGTAATTTTAGCGCATCCACAACCTGAATTTGTCGGTCAAAGTGTTAATAATCGCATGGTAGAACATGGCTATCCGATTTTTGATGACGAAACCAGCATGTTGATTGGTTATTTGCTGCCGGTGGATTATTTTGACCATCAGTTCTGGCTGTTGGAAGAAAGTTATCTCAATAACATGCGTGAATCTGTGGTGCTAGGTGTGACAGCAACAATCGCCATTTCCATTATTATTGGTCTTGCATTTGCTAGAAATCTTACAAAACCATTGAATAATTTAATTTCATCGGTACGCCGTATTGCACAAGGTTCAACGACAGAAAATGTGGCGGTTGAGAATGACGACGAAATCGGAGAATTGGCACTTGCTTTTAACCAAATGTCCAGTCAGTTGGCGCGAGCCAATGATGCACGAGTGCAGCTTTTTGCAGACATTAGCCATGAATTGCGTACACCAATTACTGCCATTGCAGGGACTCTGGAAAATAAATTAGTAAAGAATGAGGCTTGTCCACCAGAAGAAATTTCTACACTTTATGATGAGATGCTTCGTTTAAGTGGCATGGTAACTGAACTTCAAAATATTTCGCGCCTGGATGCAGGACACATGCCGATTTCAAAAACATTGATTGACTTTAAAACATTTTTCCAGGATTTTTTAATGATCATTGAAGCAGACGCAGAAGCACGCGATATCAATGTGAAGGTAGAGATGGATGAAAAGTTGCCGTATTGTTACGCAGATCCGGAGCGCTTAAAGCAAATTGTATTGAATCTTGTCAGCAATGCATTGCGTTATACCACGAACGGTGGGGCGGTTATTTTTAAGGCGTGGAGTGATAAAAACAATTTTATCTTCTCGGTTTCTGATACAGGTATTGGAATGACGGAAGAAGAATGTGAACACGTTTTTGAACGGTTCTATCGCAGTGACCAATCTCGGGCTCGTGAAACCGGCGGGACGGGCTTGGGCATGGCGATTACCCAAGGCTTGGTACTTGCGCACGATGGCACTATCAATGTAAAAAGTACTAAGGGGGTAGGGACGACGTTTACCGTCACCTTACCGTTGTATGATGAAAAAGCCGAAGCGGAACAAATGATGTAAATTAAAAATACCGAGCAATCTCTTTGATTGACTCGGTATTTTTTCATGTATGAGCAAAAAATGATATGTTTATTGGAAAACCCTCACACTAATCTATAATTCATCTTGCAGTATTAATCACGAATGTGTAAAATAATAGAAGTATCAGAAAATACTGGGAGGCGGGTTAATTTTGGATGAACGCATAAAGCTTTTATTGAAGAAAACAAGACGTTTTCAGTTTCTTGCTGTTGTATTGGCAGTGGCATGCCTTCTTGTATTTCTTGTGCTAAATTTCTCGTGGAATGAGCATAATGGTGCCTTCGACGGTGATAGCCATGTTGACAAAGAAGTGACCATTCCACTAGACCGAGAGACCTTAGAAAACTTGGAAATCGAAGCCAATGATGTTGCCTTGGAAGTGGGAATGGTAAGTAACTTAACTGAACCGCAAGTACGCTTGGATGGACAAGGTTATACCGATCAAGTTGCTAAGGTTGATATCGATGGAACAGATTGTAGTATTGTATTGAAGGGTGAAACCGCAAGTCCTGAGAAATTGACCATGCAGGTTTTATTGCCACAATGCGATTTAAAGAGTGTTGTTATTAACGGCAGTAACGTAGACCTTCATGTAGAGCGTTTAAGAAGCAACTTTTTAGGGGCTGCTCTTGAAGGTGGTTACGGATATATTGCAGATGTTAAAGCCAATGGCATGGAAGTTATTGCCATGGATAATCCAATACGTCTTGCAAATAACCGTGCATCAAGTGTAAAGGTCGATAGTAGTATGGGTTCTGTGACCTTTATGGAAAATGCGTTTGAACAAGTCACTGCCGGAAATGATGAAGGTGGCATCTTTGTTTATGAACAACGTGCAAAGGGGCAATGGTACCTTCAAAGTCAGACCGGCGATATTACCGTACTTTCCAAGAACCTTCCATACAACCTTTTAGTCGAAGCTAAAGCGGAAGGAAACGGTAAAGTAGATATGGGATATAGTAGTCGCTTCTGGAAGAAAGCTGATATTGTCAGAGCGTCCGGTAGCCAATATTATGGAAGTGTTGGGAATAATCCTAACAAAATCATCCAATGCTATACCATTGATGGGAATGTAATGGTAGGTCAACGTGAACGTTACAGCAACTTGGACCCTTATGCTGAGGATTATCCTTATGCAAAAGAAAATCCATATAGTGTAGAACGCTCTACAAAGACAAAATAAACACCATGCGATTGGTTTCTGGATTTTAGAAACCAATCGCATTTTTCATCTATGCAAGGGGGAGGTATATATGCAAGGACTCATTGTATTTTTTATAGTATTGTTTGCCTGTTCGCTGGGGTCTGTTAGTGGTATCGGTGGCGGAATTATCATTAAACCATTGATGGATGCTATGGGAGGCTTTTCTGCAGCGTCTGTTAATGCCATGGCCAGTGTGACCGTTCTTACCATGACGACGGTTAGTATAATAAAAAGTCGTGAAAATGCACGCGGAATCAATTGGCTCATTGTACTCTTCTTTGCTGTTGGTAGCATGGTTGGGGGTGTCGTAGGAAATACTATGCTGGCCAAATTTATTGCTAATGCTGCAAATGATGCCATAGTGACCATCGTCCAAAGTATCTTTCAGATTTTACTGGTGTTGCTGGTTATCCTAAATGAGTTTATAGGGCAAAAAATTCCCCACTACCATATTAAGAATCCGGGAATAATGATGTTTATTGGCATCTTTTTGGGAATAATAGCAGCCTTCTTAAGCATAGGTGGTGGGTTATTCAATCGACCCTTGCTCATTATTCTCGTTTCCATGGCAAGTAAAACAGCGGTATTCAGCTCCTTATGCATCATTTTCTTTGCACAAGCATCCAATGTTATTACTATGGGAATCACCACACATTTTTCCAATATAGACCTGCATGTCATGGGCTTTATGATGATTGCGGCACTATTGGGCGGATACATTGGCGGAACCATTGCGACTAAAGTCAATGAAAAATATTTTGACCGCCTGTTTCTGATGACGTTGGTCGTCATTTTAGGATTAAACATATTTAATTTAATGAGATACATCATTTAAAACAAAAAGGCTGTAGGAACGAACTGTTCCTACAGCCTTTTTGTTAGAAAATATAATCCATAGCTTCATACAGCTTTGTAAATCGGAAAGTAAAACCTTCTTCGATTAGGTTACGAGGCTCAATATAGTTGCCGCGAATCAAGGTGTCGGCACGTAGTTTACCCCACCAAAGATAAAGCAAAGGAATCGGTGCTGGACGAGAATGGTTTTGGCCGATAAAGCTCCCGGCCAAACCTGCGAATTCGTATTGCTGGTTGAGGGAGGTGGTCGCTAAATTATAGATATTATGACTACCACCGTTTCGTTCAATTAAGAATGTCACAGCGCGTGTCCAGTCTTGATGTTGAATCCATGGGAAAGGCTGTTCACCGGAACCGTAAATACCGGCATAACCGGCTTTAATAGGTTTAGTGATTTGGCGGAAAACATGCCCACCAACCCCAAGTACATTTGACGTACGCAAAAACACAACCTTTTCAAAAATATCTTCAAGACTGTGCCCCATATCCTCAATCTCGATAAACATCTTTGCGTAATAGTCCTTACCACCAGGACCATCTTCATTAAACATATGAGCAGGACGCGTGGTACCCATTCCGTAGTAGCCGATAGTGGACCCAACGAATAATAATTTAGGACGCCACTCTGGCTTAGTAGACTCCATCCATTTTCTGAGATTGCGAAGAGGGCGTACACGTGTCTCTACAATCTCTTCTCTGAAAGCCTTACTCCAACGCCCTTCGCTGATTGGTATACCAGATAAATGAATAACAACATCAACAGGCTCCGCGATATCGGAAAAGTGAGAGATGTAGTTGACGTTTCGGGAATTGTAGTGAGCTTCAGGATGTCGTGATTTAACAATGCAACGATATCCGTTATGTGAAAGATGCGTTACAAGGTTATTGCCTAAAAAACCTGTACCACCCATTACAAGAACCGTTTGCGACATAAATAAAACCCCCTTGTCAAAAGATTTCTACAATGATTTTAATCTATCATAAACCCTTCTTGCAATAGATAAAGCGATAATAAATACTAATTTCAAATTTATAATCACAAATTAACACATAATATAAGGAAAATAATATATACAAGGAAAACAAAGGCACGTACCGAAATGTGCATAGCCTGAAATTAAATAACAAGAATAGAAAGTAAATAACATATAAAAAATATGAAAAAAGTGCTTGACTTATACCGGGAAGG
>USCP01000033.1 GCA_900553245.1 uncultured Peptococcaceae bacterium | reverse complement strand
CCGCATTCTGCTTGGCAACCGCCGGCTGCACCGGCAAGGCAAGCGTTGTTACCGATGACCATGCCGACTGCAGAGGCAGTAAAGAGCGCCATGACGCAGTCCTCGTCGCTGAGGTGGTGTTCTACCTGCATGGTGGCCACTGCTGCCGGGAGAATCCCACAGCTTCCTGCAGTTGGAGAGGCGACGATACGCCCCATGGCGGCGTTTAGCTCGATAACCGCGAGGGCGCGCCACATGGCACCGGCCATAAAGCCGCCGGTGAGTGTCTTTTCGTCCTTATAGACTTGATAGAGCTTGGCGGCATCGCCACCGGTGAGACCGCTGGTGGAACGGATGTCTGGATCGTTGCCTTTTTCAATGCTGTCTTTCATGACTTGGTAGTTGTACAGCATTTTTTCAAAAACAAGATTTTGGTCCATGTTGAGTTGGGCCGCTTGGTCGTGGAGCACCAGCTCGGAAATTTTTTGCTCTTTGCTTGAAGCGAGGGCAACAAGCTCTGCGATTGACGTATAGTTGAGTAATTCCATGTGTCCGGTGTCCTTTCTTATGAAATCGGTTGAATGGCAATACAGGTATAAATATTGTCAAAGGCTTCGATGGTTTGGCACAAATCCTTGGTGTCCACGCCATCGATGCTGTCTACCGCGATGCTCATCACTGCTTCGCCGCCACGGGTTTTGCGGGATAAGTCGAAGTGGCAGATGTTGGCTTTGTGGTTAGAAAGATATTCGGTGACGCTGGCAATGGTCCCTGGGGTATCGCGGTGAATGACGATAAGGGTGAAGTATTCACCGGTGAGAGATACGGGCATGCCATTTAAGCGCACGATTTTGATATTGCCGCCGCCAACACTGCATCCACGAATAGAGGCGGTGCTGCCGTCTTCGGCGGTGAGATGGATTTCCGCGGTGTTTGGGTGTGTATCCGGAAATTCTGTTGGCACAAAGCGTACATCAATCCCCTTTTCTTGAGCGATATCGAGGGCATTGCGTAAATTCTCATCATCCGGACGCATGCCTAAAATACCTGCGACAAGGGCGCGGTCGGTGCCGTGGCCTTTATAGGTTTTGGCAAAGGAACCATGGAGCAGGATTTCTGCGGTAATCGGTTCTTTGCCAAGAAGGGTGCGTGCTACCAAGCCGATGCGTGCTGCGCCGGCGGTGTGAGAACTGGACGGGCCAATCATCACAGGGCCCAGAATGTCAAAAACGTTCATAGGGACAATTTCTCCTTCTTTTTATGGTGTGAATCGTAGTTCTTTCCCTTAGAATAGCACCTTTTGGAGGCTGTCACAATTTTAAGAAATTTATAGATAGGTTAAACTTATATAATAGATAAAGTGTGGAAGTATGTCCGTGGACATTTTGACGCAAAAAAACAGGCCTTTTTTAGAAGACCTGTTCGATAATTAGCGGTTTGTCATATGATTAACGGTGATAAAGCTGGCAATGAAGGCACAGCATTGGATGACAAGGGGCATGGGATCGTTAAACAAATTGTCCAATGGAAGGCTTAAGATGCCACGTTCATTTAAGAAGAGCAGAAGGAATGGACCGAGGACCATGAGCCAGCTCATGGCCAAAGTGGCACCGGGAACGGTGAGTCGGCTACGGACACAAAAATTCAGCATAATCCCGCTGATGATCCATCCTGGTAGGCTTGGCACGAGATTGGCTTGCAGACTGGTCGGCCAGTTGATGGTGTACACCGATAAGATGGTGTCAAAAAAGGCGTAGATGGCGTGGCTGAGTGCAAAGGATGCATAGCAGAGCACGACAAACACAACAAAGCGTAGGACATTTTTCATTGGGCGATGGGCCTCCTTTTTTGAATGGATGGTTATTTTGCTTTAGATGGCTTTTGCGCTTTTTCGGTGCGATGGCGTTTGAGCCAACGGTCTTTGAGAAAAACCATATAAGCAAGACCGGCGGAAATAATGAAGACAACCACACTCCAGATGAGAACACTCAGACCGGGATAAGGCACGAGGGCATCCCAATATGGTTGGATAAGGTATTGATAGAGATAGATAACAAAGGCGGAAGTCACATAGATATGCAACGAGCATTTCGATAAAAGCAAGGTGCGTTCAGCACTTTTGTGGTGCTGATGGGCATAACGTAACATATAGAAAAGTCCGCCCGATAAGAATAGTTGGGCAAAGGCCTTTAGAGGAGAGTCCGCAAGAAGAAGGTCATAGCTCTTTGCAGTGTGAAGTTGGTAGATGGTTAAAAGCAAGCCCACGATAAAGAAAAAGCAGGTGAGGCGAAGGAGGCTTTTATCTAAAGGCAGCATATTGAGCCAAGCCCCGAAGATAAAGAAAAAGAGGATGTGCCCCACATTAAAAATCGTCATTTGGCTGATAAAGCCGTTCACACAATCCGGCAAATAGGGACGGGCATACGGAATCACATAAGCCAAGACAAAGGCGAGCATAACAAAATAGTTTAGGGTTTGAAAATCCTTTAAACGGGTGAGAATAGGCATGAAGATGTAGAGCCCCAACAGCATCGCAAGGTACCAAAAATGGTATGGGCCACGCACCCAATGCACCACCATTTCTGCCGGAGTAAGCAGCGGTTTGCCGCTTGCTGCATGAGCGAGTTGTCCAAATGCCACGTAGAAGGCTGACCAAAAGGCGTATATTTTGGCAATATACAGGAATTTCTTTTTGAAGTTGAAGGTATATTGCGGGCGTAAGAGCAAGGCGCCGGAAACCATCATAAAAATAAGTAGACCGGGACGGACAATGGTATTGATGAAATAGACCAATTCCCCTTTTGGTGTGGCGCTTAAATCAACATAGATGGCAGATACATGGAGTAAGACGATCATAAAGGCAGCGAGGACCTTCAGGGTATCGATATAAGAAAGGCGGTTGAGACCGGGTGTTGACATAGACAAAAATCCCCCTTTTAATGCGCATATAGTTAAATATTATCAGTTTCGAGGGGGGAGGGCAAGCAGCGGATTGTCATTATTTGTTCATAATTGAGGCGGTTGATTGTTAGTGGTGGGGGATGGAATACGGCGGGCGCTTACCGTAAAGTTATCGAATCAGTTACAAGCAGTGCATTCTTTTTGGTGAGCGTTCGGTGAATTGTCACGGCGTTGTTGAGATTCATTGGACAAAATACGTTATGATAGTTATCGTTGTCTAGAATAGATTCAGACAAAGGAGGAACCTATGATGAAGCAATTAAAGAAACAAGGCATCAAGCAAGCACTGGCAGTATTGTTGCTGGGACTTATGGTGATGCTCGGGACCGTGAGCCCAATTCAGGCGGCAGAAAAGGCTGCGCCTGCTAAGAATATTACCATGACCATCGGCGCAGGCGAGATGCTCGTGGATGACAAGACTGTGCCAATCGACGGTGCAGTGCCGGTATCCAACAACGGGCGTGTATTCATTCCGTTGCGTGCTGTAGCGGAGGCCTTTGGTGCAGAGGTGGATTTTGATATCAACACCTATGACATTACCATTATCAGTGGCAATACCACCGTGGTAATGAACACCCATGCCAGCCTCTATACTGTCAACGGCGAGCTTGGTTGGATGGATATTGCCCCTTATGTGAACGATGATGAGCGAACCATGGTGCCGGTACGTTTTGTGTCTAACGCCTTAGGCTATGAGATTGATCTCAAGGCCGACAACAGCACCATTGTCATCACCAATAAAAACGCAAAATAAACACTTAAAGCCCCGCCACGTTCGGGGCTTTAAGTGTTTGGTGCTTGTCCCTTGTATTTTAAGGGCATTCATATTATGATGAAGTGAACAGCTATTGGATTGTGACAAATGTATAAAGGATGTGACACAATGAAATTAAAGAAAGCCTTATCCGGTATTCTCTGTATGGCGATGATTTGCTTGTTGTTGCCGGTCATGCCGCAAAGCGGGGAAGCGGCCACCGTCGGTTCCATTGAACCGGTGAAAGTCGGCGATAGCCGAATCGTTGTAAACCTTAATGACGCCAAAGAAGGCGACAATTTTGAAGTGCGTGTAAATGGTGTCAAGGTGAACAGTGGGGATCTTTACTCTGAGGATGGCGCCTATAAACAGATGTATTTTGGTCTTGGGCCGGGTTACAAAGCCAAGGCGGGTGATAAAATTCAATTTTTAATTGAAGATGCAAACGGTGCGTTCGGTCCTGCGGCTGAAGTGTCCGTAGCAGACAACCGTGAAGCCAAGCTTCCTACCAGTATGACTGCAGCCTCCTCTACGGTGCAAGCCAGTGATAATGCGTCTGTGAAGCTCAACTTTGACAAGGATTTTGTGGCTGGGACCGATGATAAGATTCGTGTGACCCCATTTGACAGCAAAGACACAAAGCTCGAAGCCTATGAAATGCCGATTCCGGCAGGGGCTAGCGACTCTGTGGTGGTGCAATTGACCAATAGCGCCAAGACGGCATACTATGTGATTGAATTTGTACCGGGTAACGGTGAGCCTTCTCCGGTTAATTCTTTGAAAATCACCGTGACCGAAGGCAGTGGCGGTGAAGGCGGCGATTCCGGCGACCAACAGGATATTTTGGACAAAGCAGTAGATATGATTTTTGTTTATCCATCGACCTCTGTATCCTTAGGGGAATCTGTTACCCCAACCATTAAATTGGTAGATGCGGAAGGCAAACAAACCGTTTATACCGGCTCCGAAGCCATTTTCAGCTATTCCGGTGAAGCGGTGTCCGAAGGCACCTTTGATAGCAAGGGGCGTTTTACCGTTAGCTCCAATCAAAAGCTCGAAGGCAGTAAGATTCAAGTCACCTGCATGCTCCATTCTTTCTCTAAGACCGTGGAATTGACTGTTCAAAAAAGTGATAAGAGCTTGCTTTTGACCCCAGGTTCAGCCGGGTGCGGTGCTTCCCGCAGTGTAACCTTCCAGCTTGCCAACGGCAGTGGCGATCGTCTTTATTTGCTCTGGAAGCCAACGGTGGCACAAGTTGTG
Source organism: uncultured Peptococcaceae bacterium (assembly GCA_900553245.1). Classification (GTDB taxonomy): domain Bacteria; phylum Bacillota; class Peptococcia; order Peptococcales; family Peptococcaceae; genus UMGS1590. The sequence continues at coordinate 7,073 of USCP01000033.1, read as the reverse complement.
ATGAAAACCGTAGACGGTACCAATGCAAAACTGGCTGGGACTGTGACTGACATTAGCAACATCACCTCTACCGGTGAAGGAAAGCTTTTGATTTCCAGCGATGTACCGGCAGAGGTTGAAATCACCTTGATTTTGCGTGACAATGACGGTCACTTCTATGAAACTGGGATTAGCAAGTTTAAATTTACCGAAGAGGGTGCCGATGCTGTGAAGGTGGTGCTTAATATCGGTAGCTACAATTACAGTGTAAACGGTGTCTACAAAACCACCGATACCAAGCCGGTGATTATGAATAACCGTACCTTTGTGCCATTCCGTCTTTTGGCAGAAACCTTGGGTGGTTGTGAAGTAAAATACGATCAAACCACCAAGACTGTGACGGCCACCGATGGAACCACTAACATTGTCATGACCGTGGGCTCTAAGGAGTACACCGTTAACGGTGTGAAGAAGACCATGGATGTGGCGCCTTTTGCAAACAGCGATTATCGCACCATGGTACCGCTTCGTGTGCTTGCTGAAAGTTTCGGCTGCACGGTGGAACCGGTGAAGGATGCGCAAGGCAATATTTCTGTTGTTTTTGAACGTAAATAACTGTGTTTGATAAGAGCGCTTTTGCGCTCTTATTCTTTAGCGCTCTTATTTTTGTAGGGGATTTGTTCCCTTGCATTGGCTTTGGGTTTTGGGTACAATAAAACAAGACTTTTATTAGGGAGGCGTTCGCAGAATGTTTAATTTGAAAACCTTTATCATCTTTGTCATTTATGCGGCGGTTCTCTATTTTGGGAAACGAATTGAAACCCAATTGGCAAGTCGCACCTCTAACCGTCCGGGAATGATTTTGCCGGTGGTGGCATGGGTGGTGGCGATGGTGCTTTCGGTTAAAAATTTCTATATTGCCTTTGACGTGCAACTTAGCTTTTTTGCCTTTTTAGCGGCATTGTGCCTGTTTGTCTTTTTTTCCGTACCGGCCATATATTTCAGTCTGCTTTATGTAGAGGGGCGTAAGGGTGTGCGTGCGCGCCAACTTTCTCGCTCTCAGCGTATGCGTCAAGCCAAAACCCAACAACGCGTACAATCCAACATCCATCAAAAACGCTACGATGCGCCGGTGCAAAAGGAACCGATTGTCTACATGCCGGAAGCCGGTCGTTCACGCCCAACCAACGCGCGCGCCGCTTCCAGCCAAGCATTGCGCAATAGCCGTTATGGGAAGGATGCACCGACAAAACGTAAATAGCGATGCGTACACCACCTTTTAGAGGGTGGTGTTTTTTTATGCGCCTTATTAGAAATGTGTACAAAAAATAACAAGTTGCATTTGTCTATTGACAAGGTAGGAGAACAGGCGTATAATAATAACAAAATTAAAAACGAAAACCGTTGAAGCGGAGATAACGGCAATGATGCCTTTACAGAGAGCCTGTGGTGCTGAGAGTCAGGTAAGAAACAAGTTGTCAAATGGACCGCTGAGGGCGCAGTCAAATGGAGCAATCCAGAGTATTCTGCGACGCTGTAGGCAGGCGTATAAATGTCGGGGATATGTTGGTATCCTGCTAAGTGCACGGGTCATGCCGTGAATCAAGGTGGCACCGCGGATAAGTGTATTTATTCGTCCTTGACAGAAAGTGTATTTCTGTCAAGGGCGTTTTTTATTTTGAAGGACGTCTTTGACTGATCAATCAGCGCAAAGGCGTCTTTTGTTTTTAAAGGGGTGTGTAGGATGTTGTCGTTTAAATATTGGCGGCGTTGCAAACGCCGTATTAACGAAATAATAAAAAATCTAAAATGCATAATACCATTGTGTACTTAATTTGGAGGGACAACGCATGCACATCATACCAAACTTGGATGTCGTCAAAGCCATTGCTTCATCCGGAAAATATAAAGTGGTGCCATTAAGCTGCGAAATTTTATCTGATTTTACAACACCTATTGAAACCATGAAGGTTTTGAAAAATGTATCCACGCACTGCTATATGCTGGAATCAGCACAGACCAATGAAACCTGGGGGCGCTACACCTTCCTTGGGTTAGATCCGAAATTGGAAATCACTTGTCTGGATGGTGTAATGAAAATCGGTAATCTCACGATACAGACAGACAATCCGTCGGCCTATCTTCGACAAATTCTTGCCGATTACAAAAGTCCGCGTTTTGACTATCTGCCGTCATTTACAGGTGGGCTTGTCGGGTATTTTTCATACGATTATCTCGGCTACAGTGAGCCAACGGTGAAATGCGAGGTGAAAGATAGTGAAGCGTTTAAAGATGTTGATGTGATGTTGTTTGATAAGGTCATTGTTTTTGATCACTTCAAGCAAAAAATGGTGCTGATTGTCAACATGTCGCTTGATGATCCGGAAGTCAGCTATAACAAAGCAGAAATGGCATTGAAACAGATGGTGGATTTGCTCCGTCACGGTGCCAAGAAAGATGAACCAAGTGGGAAGTTGCTCGGCGCGGTGACACCGCTGTTTGAAAAAGAACAGTTTTGTGAGATGGTCAATCAAGCAAAGCGCCATATTCGTGAAGGGGATATTTTTCAGATTGTATTGTCCAATCGCTTGGCAGCACCCTTTGAAGGGAGCTTGTTAAACACCTATCGAATGCTTCGTACCATCAATCCATCGCCGTACATGTTTTATTTTTCGGGAACCGATGTGGAGGTTGCAGGTGCCTCGCCGGAAACCTTGGTGAAACTCGAAAATGGGGTATTGCATACCTTTCCGCTTGCCGGCACAAGACCGAGAGGCAGAAACGATGCCGAAGACCGCGCGCTTGAAGCAGTGCTGCTTGCCGATCAAAAAGAGCTTGCTGAACATAATATGTTGGTGGACCTTGGACGCAACGACATCGGTAAGATTAGCAAATTTGGCACTGTGCAGGTTGAAAAGTTCCACACCATTGAACGCTTCTCCCATGTGATGCACATTGGCTCTACGGTACGTGGTGAGATTCGTGATGATAAGGATGCACTGGATGCGATTGAAGCGGTGCTACCGGCGGGAACCTTATCCGGTGCACCGAAGCTCAGAGCATGCCAACTCATTGGTGAGCTTGAAAATAACAAGCGCGGTATTTATGGCGGTGCCATTGGTTACATTGATTTTGCAGGAAATATGGACATGTGCATTGCCATTCGCATTGTTTACAAGAAAAACGGCAAGGTGTTTGTAAGAAGTGGCGCCGGCATTGTGGCCGATTCCGTTCCCGAAAAGGAATTTGAGGAATGTCTGAACAAAGCGGAATCTTCGCTCAAAGCGCTGGCGCTTGCACAGGAGGATGCAGGATGATTGTATTGATTGATAACTACGATAGTTTTTCCTATAACCTTTATCAACTTCTTGGCGAGATGGAGCCGGATATCAAAGTCATACGCAACGATGAAATGACCGTGGCAGAGATTCGTGCGTTGCAACCGTCGCACATTATTCTTTCTCCCGGTCCCGGAAGACCGGAGGATGCCGGTGTGATTGTCGATGTTGTGAAAACCATTCACGATATTCCGATTCTCGGTGTTTGTCTGGGGCATCAAGCCATTTGTACAGCGTTTGGCGCAACGGTGACTTATGCCAAGGAATTGATGCACGGCAAGCAATCGGATGTGAGGTTTGATGCAAGTTGCTTACTGTTTAAGCAGTGCCCCAATGTGGCACCGGTCGCACGGTATCATTCACTGGCGGCAGACGCCGACACGATTCCTAACGTGCTAAAAATCACAGCAGTGACCAGTGAGGGGGAAGTCATGGCGGTGCAACATGTCGAATATCCGATTTATGGGCTACAGTTTCATCCGGAATCCATTATGACCCCGAATGGGAAACAAATGCTTGAAAACTTCATAAAGGAGCGATGAGCCATGATTAAAAATGCTATTGTAAAAATTGTCAATAAAGAAGACCTTACCTATGATGAAGCGTATGCCGTCATGAACGAAATTATGAGCGGTGAAACAACCGCCACCCAAAACGCTGCTTTTTTGGCGGCACTCTCCACCAAAAGCGCACGCGCAGAAACCACCGATGAAATTGCTGGCTGTGCCGCTGCCATGCGCGACCATGCCACTAAGGTAGAAACAGGCATGGATGTTTTTGAAATTGTCGGCACAGGTGGTGACAACGCCAATAGCTTTAACATTTCAACAACGTCTGCCCTTGTCGCTGCAGCCGGTGGAATGAAGGTGGCAAAACACGGCAATCGTGCCGCTTCCTCCAAGTGTGGCACCGCAGATTGTCTGGAAGCGCTCGGTGTTAACATTCAACAAAGCCCGGAACGTTGCCAAGCGCTTTTGGATGAAGTGGGGATGTGCTTCTTCTTTGCGCAAAAATATCATGCTTTCATGAAATATGTGGGTGCCATACGTAAAGAGCTGGGATTTCGCACGGTATTTAACATTCTTGGGCCACTGACCAACCCGGCGACACCGTCCATGCAGCTTCTTGGCGTGTATGACGAATACCTTGTAGAGCCGTTGGCACAGGTATTGATTAGTCTCGGCATCAAACGTGGGATGGTCGTTTATGGGCAGGATCGGTTGGATGAAATCTCTGTGAGCGCACCGACTACGGTTTGCGAAATTCGTGACGGATGGTTTAAAACCTCAGTCATTGCACCTGAAGATTTTGGCTTTGAACGTTGCCCAAAGGAATCGTTGAAAGGTGGCACGCCGGAGGTAAACGCACAAATTACTCGTGCTATTTTAAACGGCGAAAAGGGACCAAAGCGAAACGCGGTGTTGATGAATGCCGGTGCAGCACTCTATATCGGTGGAAAAGCAGATAGCTTAAAGGATGGGATAGCATTGGCTGCCAAAATCATTGATTCCGGTGAGGCATTGAAAACCTTGAATCAATTTATTGAAGTGAGCAACCGTTCGGAGGAAAGGGTATGACAATTCTTGACCAACTTGCCCAACACGCCCGTGAGCGTGTGGAAATAGCCAAGCAGAACGTGCCGTTGGCACAGCTCAAGCAACAGGCGCTATCTGGACCCAAAGGGGACTTTGCTTTTGAAAAGGCATTACAAAAGCCTGGTATGGCATTGATTTGCGAATGTAAAAAAGCCTCACCGTCAAAAGGGGTGATTGCAGCGGATTTTCCCTATGTGCAGATTGCAAAAGCATACGAAGCAGCCGGGGCGGATTGCATTTCTGTTTTGACAGAGCCGAAATGGTTTCTTGGGCGCGACGAGGATCTCAAGGAGATTGCAGCCGCCGTGTCCACTCCCTGTTTAAGAAAAGATTTTGTCGTGGACGAATATATGATTTACGAAGCCAAGGTGCTTGGCGCAGCGGCGATGCTTTTGATTTGTTCCATATTAAGTGAAGACGCCATCAAGGCATATATTGCAATTTGCGATGATTTGGGGTTGTCTGCCTTAGTAGAAGTCCACGATCAAGAAGAAGTTGGTATGGCACTTCGCGCCGGTGCGCGAATCATTGGTGTCAACAATCGTAATCTCAAGGATTTTTCTGTGGATACTGACAATAGCCGAAAGCTAAGCGCATTGATTCCGGATGATGTGCTATTCGTATCGGAAAGCGGTGTCAAGACCGCCGCAGACGTTGCTGCACTTGATGCCATTGGTGCAGATGCGGTTTTGATTGGCGAAACGTTGATGAAAGCAGCGAATAAGCGGCAAAAGCTTTCAGAACTGCGAGGCCTGCTGTGACAAAGATCAAATGCTGCGGATTATCCCGCTTTTGTGACATAGAAGCGGCCAATCGCTTGATGCCTGAGTATATCGGATTCGTGTTTGCCCCCAAAAGCCGCCGTTATGTTTCAGTGGAGAAGGCGCGCCTCTTAAAGCAAGCCCTGTCACCTGCCATTAAGGCGGTGGGTGTCTTTGTCAATGAAACGCCGCAACAAATTGCGGCACTGATCGACGAGGGCGTTATCGATATTGTTCAGCTTCACGGCAACGAGGATGAAGCGTATCTTGAAAAGCTCCGAACCTTCACCGATGCGCCAATTATCAGGGCGTTTTGTATTGAAACTGCTGCGGATGTTGAAAAAGCAGCGCAAAGTACGGCGGATGCTATCCTTCTTGATTCCGGTGCCGGAAGCGGCAAGGTATTCAACTGGAAGCTGCTGGCGGAGATCAAACGACCGTATTTTCTTGCAGGCGGATTGTCTGCGAATAATATAACAAAAGCCCTACAACACCTCACGCTTTATGCAGTCGATGTCAGCTCGGGCATTGAAACTGACGGCGATAAAGATCAAGAGAAAATGGCGGCATTCATTGCCGCTGTCAGAAAGGAAGAACAACGATGACCAATCCAAACGGACGCTTCGGTATTCACGGCGGTCAATATATTCCGGAAACGTTGATGAATGCAGTGATTGAACTGGAAGAAGCCTATAATTATTATAAAAACGACCCTGAATTTAACAGCGAACTCGCAGCGCTTTTTAACGACTATGCCGGTAGACCGTCACGCTTGTATTACGCTGAAAAGATGACAAAGGACCTCGGTGGTGCGAAAATTTACCTCAAGCGTGAGGATTTGAACCATACCGGCGCCCATAAGATTAACAATGTTCTCGGGCAAGCGCTTTTAGCAAAGAAAATGGGCAAGACCCGTTTGATTGCCGAAACCGGTGCCGGTCAGCACGGGGTTGCTTCCGCTACCGCTGCGGCACTTTTGGGCATGGAATGTGTGGTGTTTATGGGAGAAGAGGACACCATTCGTCAGGCACTCAACGTTTATCGCATGAAGTTGCTCGGCGCGGAGGTTGTTCCTGTCAAGACTGGTACAGGCACCCTCAAGGATGCGGTATCCGAAGCCATGCGCGAATGGACTTCTCGCATCAGTGATACCCACTATTGTCTCGGTTCCGTCATGGGCCCACACCCGTTCCCAACCATCGTGCGTGACTTTCAAGCGGTCATTTCCAAAGAAATCAAAGCGCAAATGCTTCAAAAGGAAGGGCGTCTGCCGGATGCCGTGATTGCTTGTGTGGGCGGTGGCTCCAATGCCATCGGCAGCTTCTATCATTTTATTGATGATGAAGGCGTACAATTGATTGGTTGTGAAGCCGCCGGCCGTGGGGTCGATACTGCTGAAA
>USCP01000032.1 GCA_900553245.1 uncultured Peptococcaceae bacterium | reverse complement strand
TTCTTCATCACGGATACTGCCACCAGGTTGAATGATTGCGGAAATCCCTGCCTTTGCAGCCACTTCGATGTTATCTGCAAATGGGAAGAATGCATCGGAAGCAAGTACAGCACCCTTTGCATTGTCGCCGGCATGAGTGAGTGCGATGTCGCAGGAACCAACGCGGTTCATTTGACCTGCACCGACACCGATGGAAACACCATCTTTAGCAACAACAATCGCATTGCTCTTTACGTGCTTTACAACATTCCAAGCGAATACGAGGTCATCCATAAGTGCAGGATCCGGTTGTTTTTCGGTGACAACCTTCAAGTCCGCTACGTCGAGGTTGTGACTATCACGCTCTTGAACGAGGAAGCCGCCACTGATGGTTTCAATCCATGGTGCGCTGGCTTGTGCACAAGCGTGGGTATCGAGAATACGCAATTTTTCTTTTTTATGAAGCACATCTACAGCGCCTTCTTCATACCCAGGTGCGATAACCGCTTCAAAGAAGGTCTTGATAATTTCTTCTGCGGTAGCAGCATCTACCTTGCGGTTGAACGCAATAATCCCGCCGTAGGAAGAAAGTGGATCCGCATCATGTGCGCGAGTAAATGCATCGCAAACATCTTTACCGGTTGCAAAACCACATGGGTTGGTGTGCTTAATGATGGCACATGCAGGCTTATCGGTAAATTCATTCACCATCTGCCAAGCAGCGTCAGTATCAACAATGTTGTTATAGGAAAGTTCCTTGCCGCCGAGCTGTTCAGCCCCTGCTAAGGTCCCTGCTTGCTTGGTATTTACATAGAAAGCAGCCTTTTGATGTGGATTTTCGCCGTAACGCAAGGTTTGTTGCAAACGACCACCAAAGGAATAGGATGGTTCAAATACGTCTTCAGCGAATTGACTCACCAAGTATTGGCTGATTGCAGCATCGTAGCGAGCGGTCATTTCGAAAGCGCGCATTGCCAAACGTTGACGTTGTGCTAAGGTGATGCCTTCTTCGCTCTTTAATGCAGCAATCACTTCGTCGTATTGTGCAGGATCTACAACAATGGAAACACGTTCATGGTTCTTTGCAGCTGCACGCACCATGGTAGGACCACCGATATCAATGTTTTCGATGCAGGTTTGTTGATCCACGTTTTCCTTTGCAATGGTTTCTTCAAATGGATAAAGATTGATGACTACCAAATCGATTGGAGTAATATCCATTTCCTTTAAGGTGTTCAAATGTTCTTCGGTGCCACGTGCAAGAATCCCAGCATGAATGATTGGATGCAAGGTCTTTACGCGACCATCAAGAATTTCAGGGAACTTGGTCACATCACTGACTTCAACAACAGGAATACCTGCTTCTGCAAGTGCGCGTGCGGTACCACCGGTAGAAAGGAGTTCATAGTCCAATTCAACTAATACCTTTGCAAATTCTTGAAGTCCGGTTTTATCAGATACACTAAGTAATGCTCTTTTCACAATTCCACCCCTATTTTTTAATCTTTACACAACGGTTTTCTAAACTGATTTTATTGTCAGCAATCAACTGCAAGCAAATTGAATAAATTTGATGTTCTTGCACCAGAATACGTTCGGATAAACTGTCTTCATCATCGTCGTCCATCACAGGTACAGGCACTTGCGCAATGATCGGCCCGTGGTCAAGCTCGGTATCAACAAAGTGAACGGTACAACCGCTCACTTTGACACCGTAATCCACAGCTTGCTTTTGTGCGTGGAGCCCTGGGAAGGATGGCAACAAAGATGGATGAATGTTCACCACCGGACAGCCTACGTTTGCTAAGAAGTTTGGCCCAATGATTCTCATATACCCTGCGAGAACCAAGAGGTTGCATGGCACTTTAGCCACTTCTGCAAGTAACGCTTCTTCGTAAGCTTCCTTGGTGTCGAAGCTCTTTCTATCCACACAGACATGAGGCACGTTCTTTTCGGCGGCATAGGCCAAAACGTTTGCCCTCGGATTATCTGATACGACAAGAGAAACTTCGACATTTGTCAGCGTACCGGCTTCAATATTTTCATAAATCGCTTTGAAATTTGAGCCTCTGCCGGACGCAAATACCACAATCTTCAAGCCAATCCTTCCTTTCTCTTACTTGATAATAACGTGACCATCGCCTTCGGTCACTTCACCAATACGATAGAAGGTTTCGTTTTGAGCTTCGAGGGACTTTGCCACTGCATCAGCTTGTGCTTGGTCAGCGATGATGACATAACCGATCCCCATGTTGAAAGTCTTGTAAAGTTCGCTGTCGCCGAGGTTGCCAGCTTCAGCCAGTGCATCAAAGATGGCTGGACGAGGCCAGGTAGACTTATCGATGCTTGCATTCACATTCTTAGGTAATACGCGAGGAATGTTTTCCAAAAGACCGCCACCGGTGATATGAGCCATGCCAAGCACTGCATCCGGACAATCTTCCAAAAGCTTTACGATGCTCTTTACATAAATCTTGGTTGGTTCAAGCATCACTTCGCCGATGCTCTTGCCACTGTCTTGGAAAGAATCGGTCAATTCTTTGCCTTCCACTTCGAGCATGAGCTTACGTGCCAAGGAAAAACCATTAGAGTGAAGACCGGTAGATGGCAAACCAAAGATTACGTCGCCGGCTTTGATTTTGCTGCCGTCAATCATCTTATCTTGGTCTACAACGCCTACGCAGAAGCCTGCAACGTCGTATTCGCCAACCTTATAGAAACCTGGCATTTCTGCGGTTTCACCACCAACGAGGGCACAGTTGGATTGTACACAGCCGTCAGCAATCCCTTTCACAACTTGTGCAAATTGTTCAGGGTCCAATTTACCAACAGCCACATAGTCAAGGAAGAACAATGGTTCAGCCCCACTTACGAGGATGTCGTTCACGCACATTGCAACGGCGTCAATCCCGATGGTATCGTGCTTGTTCATATCGAAAGCCAATTTTAATTTGGTCCCAACCCCATCAGTACCACTGATAAGAACCGGCTTTTCATACTTATCCTTGTCAAACGCAAAAAGGCCGCCAAAACCGCCTAATCCCCCAATAACTTCAGGACGGCTGGTTGCTTTTACGTAAGGCTTAATCAATTCTACAGACGCATTGCCTTTGTCAATATCAACGCCGGCATCTTTATAGGTAATGGTTTTCTTTTCCACGGTGATTCCTCCTAGGATTACTTTTTGTCAGCCGGTTGACCGAGGCAATATTCCCCGTTCAAGCAAGCCACACAATAGTCTTTCTTATCTTTGCCAACAGCTTCATACAAACCGTCTAAGCTAATGTAATGCAAGCTGTCTGCATTGATATAGTCACAGATTTCGTCGAGAGACATATTTGCTGCAATCAAATTCTTTCTTTCAGCGGTATCGATGCCATAGTAGCAAGGCCACAATACCGGTGGACATGTGATCAACATGTGTACTTCAGATGCACCGCGTTCACGAAGAAGGGATACTAAACGCTTACTGGTTGTACCACGTACGATGGAGTCATCGACAACAGCAACTTTCTTGCCTGCAATTTCTTCGCGAATTGGGCTAAGCTTCAAGTTTACCATACGTTCACGAATGGCTTGAGTTGGTTGAATAAAGGTACGAGTGGTATAACGATTTTTCAAAATCCCTTGGGTGAATGGTTTTCCGCTTGCTTCGGCAAAGCCGATGGCAGCACTGGTACCGGAATCCGGAACCGGAATAACAATGTCTACATCCAAATCGCCCACTTCACGCGCTAAGATGGCACCCATGCGACGGCGAGATTGGTTTACGTTTACACCGTCAATGGTGCTATCCGGACGTGCAATGTACACATATTCAAAAATGCAGTGGCTAGCATGGTCAGCCAACTTTTTAGCAACAGAATGTACACCTGCATCATCAATGACAATAACTTCACCAGGTTCTACATCACGAACAAAAGTTGCACCAATGGTATCAAATGCACAGGATTCGGAAGCGACCACATAGCCATCTTCACCGAGTTTCCCAATGCAAAGCGGGCGGTTACCGTAAGGGTCACGTGCCGCAAAGAGTTTCCCGTCATTGATTGCCACCAAAGAGTAAGACCCTTCAAGCTCATCCATCGCTTTTCTCAAAGCCACATCCAAGCTGTTTTCAGAATAACGTGCCAAAAGGTTGCACATCACTTCTGTATCAGTTGTTGTTTGGAATAAAGAACCGGTTTTTGCAAGTTCGGTGCCCAATTCGGCGGCATTAATGATGCTGCCGTTGGTTGCCAAGGCAAATTCACCTCTGTAATAATTTGCAACCATTGGTTGGGTGTTTAATTCGGTATTGGATTGCTTGGTGGAATAGCGCGCGTGACCGATGGCCAAGCTCCCATGCAAGCTGTTGATAATGTCTTCATTGAATACGTCGTTAACAAGGCCGAGCTTTTTGTGGTAGTTAATGGTTTCGCCATCCCAAACAGCCAACCCACAGCCTTCTTGACCGCGGTGTTGCAATGCAAAGATGCCTAAATATGCCAAATGAGCAACTTCCATCCCAGGTGCATAGATCCCAAATACCCCGCATTCTTCATGAATGCCGTCTTCACCAAAATGAACCATTTTTGTTTTTCCTCCAAACAAATTAAAGCAGATTAAAAGTTAAAACTTAGACTTAAAGGCTTAAAGGCCGATTTTTTTCAAACGATTGTATACTTCAACGTAAGCTTCTTCTACGCCACCGAGGTCTCTTCTGAAACGGTCCTTATCCAATTTTTCTTTGGTATCCTTGTCCCAGAGACGGCAGGTGTCAGGGGAGATTTCGTCAGCAAGGATGATTTTACCATCCGGAGTACGACCAAATTCGAGCTTAAAGTCAACGAGGGTCAAGTTTGCTTTGTCAAATACTTCGCAAAGGATTTCGTTGATTTTGAATGCTTGTGCAATGATTTCATCGATTTCTTCATCAGTAGCAATGCCGAGAGCAGTTGCATGATAACGGTTAATCATTGGGTCACCGAGATCGTCGTTCTTGTAAGAGAATTCGAGGATAGGCTGTGGCAATTCAAAGCCTTCTTCTTTCCCTACACGCTTTGCCAAAGAGCCGGCAACGATGTTACGGGAAATCACTTCAAGAAGAACGATTTCAACACGCTTAACGAGCATGTGAGTGTCATCGATGTATTCTACAAGGTGGGTTTCGATGCCATGCTTTTCCAATTCATTGAAGAGCATAGCGCTTACTTTGTTGTTGATAACGCCTTTGCCTTCGATGGTACCGCGCTTTTCACCGTTAAATGCGGTTGCGTCGTCTTTGTATTCAACCATGTAAAGTGCATCATCAGAGGTTTTGAATACTTTCTTTGCTTTACCTTCATATAATTGTTCTAAAACTTCTACTGCCATTTAACAATTCCTCCTTAGAGTATCTTAAAATATGATAAAAACTATTATTATTCGCCTAAACCGCAACGTTCGAAAATTTCATCGACATGTTGCAAATGATGGCTGTAATCGAATGCATCGTCTAAATCTTCCACGCTCAAAGCATTGGTGATTTGTTCATCTGCTTCAAGCAACGGACGGAATGGAAGTTGTTCATCCCATGCACGTGCAGTCTTTGGTTGTACAAGATCATACGCTTGTTCACGGCTCATGCCCTTTTCGATGAGCTTCAACATAACACGTTGGGAATAGATCAACCCAAAGGTTGCACCCATGTTGCGCTTCATGTTTTCTGGGAACACAGTGAGATCTTTTACAATCTTAGCAAAACGGTTCAATTGATAATCCAACAAGATGGTTGCATCCGGAAGAATGATACGTTCTGCACTGGAGTGAGAAATATCGCGTTCATGCCAGAGTGCCACATTTTCGTAAGCGGTGTGCATGTAGCCACGCAATACACGAGCGCAACCGCACATATTTTCAGAACCGATTGGGTTACGCTTGTGAGGCATTGCGGAAGAGCCTTTTTGACCGGCTGCAAAGTATTCTTCAACTTCACGTTGTTCGGTCTTTTGGAGGCCGCGGATTTCGGTTGCAAAACGTTCTACGCTGGTTGCGATAAGGCCGATGACAGCAAGGTATTCGGCATGAAGGTCACGTGGCAATACTTGGGTGGATACTTCTTGTGCACGAATGCCAAGGTGTTCGCACACATACGCTTCAACGGCTGGAGGAGTGTTTGCAAAGGTCCCTACCGCACCGGAAATTTTGCCGGCTTCAACAGCCTTGGATGCATGTTCAAAGCGTTCAATATTACGCTTCATTTCGGAATACCAGTTCAAAAGTTTCAAACCAAAGGTCGTTGGTTCTGCATGAACACCGTGGGTTCTACCCATTTCAACGGTATACTTGTATTCCTTTGCTTTTTCTGCAATCACATCAGTGAGCAATTGAAGGTCTTTTTTGATAATATCATTGGCTTGTTTTAGCAAATAGCCATAAGCAGTGTCAACAACGTCGGTACTGGTCAAGCCATAGTGTACCCATTTCTTTTCTTCACCGAGAGATTCAGAAACGGTTCTAGTAAACGCTACCACGTCATGTTTAGTTTGTTTTTCGATTTCATAGATGCGTTCTACATCAAATTTTGCGTTTTGGCGAAGTGCCTTTGCTTCTTCAGCCGGAACCACACCAAGGCTAGACCATGCTTCGGTTGCTAAGATTTCAACTTCCAACCATGCAGCGAATTTGTTCTCTTCAGTCCAAATTCGAGACATTTCTTCTCTACTGTAACGATTAATCATAGGGAACCTCCATTAGTTCTTATTTTTGAGCAAGGGTTTCTTGAATTTTTGCGTTCTTTTTCAACACAGCTTGCTTCATATCTTCTTTATACTCAACCAACTTTTGACGAAGTGTATCATCAGAAGTTGCCAAGATTTGAACAGCCAAAAGGCCGGCATTTTTTGCACCGTCAATCCCGACGGAAGCTACAGGAACCCCAGATGGCATTTGCACGATTGCATACAGTGCATCCACGCCATTAAGAGCAGTGGCATTGATTGGCACTCCGATGACAGGCAAGGTGGTTTCTGCTGCAATAACCCCTGGCAAATGTGCCGCAGCACCAGCACCAGCGATGATTACTTTAAGACCGCGTTCTACTGCTGTTTTTGAATATTCCAGAGTATCATCTGGGGTGCGATGTGCGCTGGATACCTTTACTTCGTAGCCAATGCCAAACGCTTCAAGAACATCCACAGCTTTTTTCATGAGTGGGAAATCAGAGTCACTGCCCATAATTATTCCGACTTGTACATTCATTTTTTTGCCTCCGTTTATCATCAATGCTAAAAATAAAATAGCCCAGGTGGGTAGGTTTCTCTTTACAAAGTGTAGGAAACCTACCCGCCTGGGCTTTTATCCCTTCGGTGTAGCACCAAGTGCCCATACCACTTGGTTGGAATGTTTCCACCCTAGGTATGCTTTCCCGCATTCCTGACATATAAATATATATCCAATGACGGTCATCTAAATTCTTTATATTGCCGTGCTTATGCACGTTTTAATACACTATTACTTTATCATAGCTGGCTATTATCGTCAACAAAAGCACACATTTTCGTGCTAAAATGCATCCGGAAAATATTCTAATATCGCATTTTTTCCTTCGCCGACAATAGTCACGACATCAAACCTACATGCATGGTCCGCATACTTCGGATTGTCATACAAAAATTTTTCAGCGGTTTGCCGAATATGTGCTTGCTTCCGAGCGTCAATGGTTTCAACAGGATGTCCGTATGTACAATCATGTTTACTACGCACCTCGGTAAAAGCCAGCATTTTTCCAGGCAATACGGAAATGATATCAATTTCTCCATGTTTAGAAAAGTAGTTACGCGCCACAATCCGATGTTTTTTGCTTCGCAAAAATTTTTCCGCGTGCTTTTCGCTCGCAGCGCCGAAATCCTTACGCCCGAGCATTAAAACAAGCTGCTTACAACTTTATTGATGTCCTTACCATCGGCTTTGCCGTTTAATGCCGGCATAACCACCTTCATGATGGCGCCTTTATTTTTAGGTTCGGCAGTAATGCCGTTTTCTTCAAGTAACTTCATAACAGCATCGCGAATTTCGTCTTCGCTCATTTGCTTCGGCATGTATTGTTCAAGAATAGCAAGTTCTGCTTCAAGCTCTTCCATCTTGTCCGGACGATCCTTGGAAAGTTCCATGGTTTCTTTTAATTGCTTTACTTGCTTTGCAACAACCTTTGCGCTATCAGCTTCAGTTGGTTCTTGCTTTAATTCTTTTTTAATATAGGTTAATTCTGAAAGAATATTGGTAATGACTTTATTTTTAAGCTTATCCTTTTCTTTCAGAGCAACCATTTTTTCTTTTCTAAATTCATCATATAACATTTGGCAAATCCTCCTTCAAAAAAGTAATGTAGAATTGCACGCAATTCTACATTAAATCAATTTGATGTTATTGTTGTTCTTCTGTTTCAGGCACATCTTTAGACTTTAACTTTCTTGCACTAAAAGCCGCCTTTACTGAACGAAGCATAAATTTAAAGCCCATGGATACCACAGCCACTGCCGGATACAAAAAGGTAAATGCACCAAGCATGGCTGCGCGTTTTGCAGGTTCTTCTTCAAGTTTGTAACCGGTGCCGTGACAATCCGGACAAAACGCTTCGAGTTTTCTGCGACGCATCTCTCCGGCGGTAATCATTGCACGGCCTTCACAAGTTGGGCATTTTTCGTTTTCAGTGGTAATTTCTTCATATTCACGATACATCACGCCGTACCCTTCGCACACAGGGCAAGCCTTTTCAATGACCATTTCACGACCATCTACCATTTGAATTTGTTGCACACGACCTTCATGACAATTTGGATTGTCGCAAGGCATTTCTTCGACACGCTTTGTGATGACTTTGTGAGGGATGACCCCTTTGCCCTTACAAGTTGGGCATGGCACTAATTCATCTTCGCGACAACGCCCCGGTAACACGCCTGCACCATGACAGGTTTCGCAACGGGATGCAATCTTTGGAACACAAGATTTTTTACTCATGTTGAGCCCTCCAGCCATCAAATTAATAATACAACAACCACTGCAACTAGGACGACAGCCGCCACAGCCACTCCCACAATTGCAGGAACATTTTTTTCTTCAATCACGCCTTTGCCACCGCAATAATCACATGGAACCGGCACACAATCTGTTCCGTCTGCATTGCAGCACTCTACTGCACCACGGCCTTCGCAAATAGGGCAAACATATTTTTTATAAAAAGGTAACTTTTTTATATATTTTCTTTGTTCGGTACTCACTCCAAAGTCCCTCCAAACCTTTTTTATTCCGATAAATTTAGTATATCACAGCAACAAAAGGCACGCAAGACGCGCGCCGAGATGGATTCTTGAAATGATTTTTTATTTTCATACGCACATCATTCCGTCTTAGATTATGTCACAATCATTTTATCATACAGATTCATTCTATTCGACACCTATTAAACGCAAATTTTTTTCGATAATCCTGATTATTCCCTTGATTATTTATTGTTCTTATGTTAATCTAATCAGGTATGATTTTCTAGTTGTTAAAGGAGGTTTTGTAATGTCCAGAAAATGCGATATTTGTGGTAAAGGTACTGCAACCGGCATGCAAGTTAGCCACTCTCATATCAGAAACAAAAAAACTTGGAAGCCTAACATTCAAAAGGTTCGTGTTGTAGTTGACGGAACCCCTCAAAAACTGAATGTTTGCACTCGTTGCTTGCGTTCCAACAAAGTACAGCGCGCAAAGTAATATGCCGAAATTACATGAAATAAAAAAATAGGTCTATTGATGAGTAATCTCGTTGCTTATCAATAGACCTATTTTTAATTTACACGTCTTGTCCTCCGTTATAAATCGGAGGACTTTTTATTTTCTTCAAAAAACACTGAGCCTTTATAAAAGGCTCAGTGCTGCATGCAGGTAAATAACCAACCACAAAGAATTTGTTTTCTTATAAATGAGGGCGTATACGGTCCCGACAACAATGCCCATGAGTGCCATAGGAACGATTGCACCAATAGCTGAAGCGCCGCCAACAACCATTGAATGAATTCCTAAAAGGCCCCCCCAAGCGAGGCCGCTTCCTATATAGGCAAGTAAATGAAGCTTGGTCTGTTCCATCCAACGAAACAAAACACCTCTGAATACCAATTCTTCTAAAAGTGCGGTCACAACAAGGGCATGAATGATTTCATACGCATCAATCATCCCACTTGGTCTTTGCATGTAAATGATAAAAACAAAAACGACAACGCCAAGGATCATCCATACTATTTGCTTTTTTGTGCGAAGGGCAAGGGCTGACAGCACATTTCGCTTTGCAAAGAGTATACACAATAGCACAATGCCGATCATCAACGGCACATCAATATTCAACATGATCTTTGGTACAAGTCCGCTCGAAATATCCGTTAAATCAAGCATCAAACGCATGGCGTCCGCTCTTAAAAAAACAGCATCATACATCGCATAAACCAAGCCAACAAAAACAATCCACTTTAACAGGCTTTTCTTTGAAAGCAGTTTTATTTCGCTTTTTAATTGATTCTTTAATTCATCCATGGAAGGCTTTTCCAAGATGCAACACCTCCTAAAAAACGTGGGGTACGAGAACGACTGTATTGTACATCAAGTTCAAGAAGCACGCAACGGTCATTCCTCCGGCAATTTACCTTATAAAAAAACACGCTTTCCACTTCATGCGAAAAGCGTGCTTGTCGTTACAGGCTCACTATTGTTTTGCTATTTATCTTGTCTGTGGTTGTAAGCTATTCAAAACAAAACGCACTGTGAAGTTCGAAAACAACCTATCGCGTTCTGCACACTCATTTCGCATTAGCGGCAAAGGACAAGGCCTTTCAATCTTGCATAGCGATAAGCGATTTCGTTAAGTATTTGCATTGAATAAAACAAAAATACGCCTCCTTACTATCTTTGGTTATATTTAGTATAACACACTTGTCAAAAAGCGACTATATCAATTAAGTGACAAATCCAACAATTTGCCTTTACAATCTTTACAAGTGTTAAACATTCCGCATTTTCCCATGCAAAGCCTTTACCGCTTATTGATATAATAACCCACTTCCCATCACTCATCACGTTCTCATTATTTGTTGACAATGCTTAAAACCATATTGACGCATAAATCTTCAAATTGTAATATTATTTACAGTAGAATGTTATGAGTTCCTTCTATAAATAGGAGACAGTTCGTGGTTAATTTATCGCTTTCGGCAACCGACTTTGCCGATCTTATCTTACATTGGTATGACGATCATCGTCGTTTTTTACCTTGGCGTGAAGATCCGACACCGTACCACGTTTGGATTTCGGAGATTATGCTCCAACAAACGCAAGTGCAAACGGTGTTACCGTATTATGAACGATTTATGCAAGCCCTTCCTGATATTGCAGCCTTGGCGGATACCGACCAAAATCGGTTGCACAAATTATGGGAGGGATTAGGCTATTACTCTCGTGTTGACAATTTAAAAAAAGCTGCACAGATGGTGATGCAGGACTATGACGGCTGCTTACCAGAAGGCTATGACGAGTTGCTCAAGTTACCGGGTATCGGCCCCTATACCGCAGGCGCGATTGCTTCCATCGCATTTGGGCAGCGTGTCTGCGCCGTTGATGGAAACGTCCTTCGTATATTGAGCCGCATGGCTGCGTATGACGGCCCCATCAATGTGGCATCTTCAGCAAAGCCGTTGCATCTGCTTGCTCAATCGTTGGTACCGGCGCACCGTCCCGGAGATTTCAATCAAGCATTGATGGATTTAGGCGCGATGGTATGCAGTGCAAACGGCGCACCTCGTTGCAAACAGTGTCCCGTTGCCAAAGGATGTCTGGCACAAGCACGTGCATTAACGAGTATATTGCCAATAAAAAAGCCCAAAAAGCCGCGCACCGTTGAAAACCACAGCATTTTCATTCTCCTCTGTGAGGGCCGAGTGTGGATTCGTAAACGCCCGCAAGGGCAACTTCTCGCAGGGCTTTGGGAATTTTTGGATATTCCGGATGGTCTTTGCGACGACCGTCTCAATAGCACACTGAGCAACCTCCAACTTCATCCTACGAAGGTTGAAACACTTGGTGCGGCACGCCATGTTTTTACGCATAAAGAATGGCATATGAACGGATGGCTCGTTCATTTAGCGCACCCCGCTGGTTTAAGCGACGGGAAATGGGTGACTATTCAAGAGTTAGAAACCACCTATGCCATGGCCGGCGCATTATCTTTTTATCGTTCTAAATTATTTGATACCTTGCTCTAGGAGGGCACCATGTTAAAATTCTTTACCAGACTTGCCATTATTATTATTTTT
>USCP01000031.1 GCA_900553245.1 uncultured Peptococcaceae bacterium | reverse complement strand
GAAGCCTTTACCCGTGCCAAAAAATTTCTCGCAGATAACGCCACAGGCAGCGATTTGGTGGATACCCGCACCCTTGCGGAAAAGGTTTTTCCAAATTCCATTCAGATGCAAAACAGCTTCATGGGAGAAGTGAGCTACGCCAATTTACCGGAAAATCTCGTTGTGGAGCAGGAATTTGCCAGAAAGCAAACCGCGACCCACAAGCTGGTGTGTGACGGTGAAATCACCCTCACCATTCCGGCAGAGTGGTATGACGCTCCCGACCGTGTGGAAATTCGCGTGGAAAACGACGGCACCACCACCATTACTTTACGTGGTATCGAAACCATGACTGCTAAGTAAGTGGGGGTATCCGCATCAACGCATGAGGCTGATTGGTGAATAAAAAGGACCTATTATAGGTGGCGCATTAACGAGGCTGTATTTAAAATCACCGCAGTGACCATGCTGTGCTAAAAAAATTCATTGCGACGGCTTGCAGTTTTTGCCACTAAGGCGTAAATCGATAACGGATTTTTAAGAAAATATGATGCATAATGCGTCAATATGCGCGCAAAATGGAGGATAAAATTCCGCGAATTGTCGGTTTGCAGTGGATAAATATCCACAAAAATAAACGTCGTTTTCCACAGAAATTGTGGAAAACCCTTCGGATAAGTGGCGAGTTTTCCACAAAACGTAGTGGAAAACTCACTCCCATAGGGGGAAAACTCAAATAAAACCCCCTTAAAATACACGAATAACGAATGTGGAAAGTGTGGAAAGAAAAATTTAGGTAAACTTTGGAAAAGTATCGGCAATCGGCATTCATAAAGAATATTATATAATTTTCCGATTTTTCTCGTTCTCTATGGTTGCATTTTTGTTACGCACAATTTATCATACAAGTACGTTCATATTTTATAGATACGGGCGTTCATCCAAATTGAAATGTAGAATAGTGGAATGGAGGATATGCGGATGACTTTTAAAAAGTGGATTGCCGGGGTTGTTCTCGGCAGTATGGTAGTATTAGGCGGTTGCGGTGGTGGAGGCGCCACCGAAGGCAGGGCGTCCAACGAACAAGCTGCCAATTCAGATGCGTTACAAGTGGGGATTGTTCAGCTCGCCGACCACGTGGCACTGGATCGTGCACGTCAAGGCTTTGAAGACGGCTTAGAAGAAGCCGGTTATAAGCTGGGTGAGGATGTCGTCATTGATTTCCAAAATGCGCAGGCAGACCAATCTAATTTAGATACCATCACGAAGCAATTTGCAAGTGATCAAAAAGATCTCGTTTGCGCCATTGCGACCCAAGCAGCGGTACAAATGGCAACAGCAAGCAGCGAGATTCCTGTGGTAGGGACGGCGATTACCGATTACGAAGCGGCAAAGCTCGTTGAGTCCAATGATAAGCCGGGACGCAATGTAACTGGGACCAGCGATATGAACCCTATTAAGGAACAAGTGGCACTGATGAAGCAAATGGTGCCGGATATGAAGACCGTTGGGATCATCTACAGTTCTTCTGAAGAAAACTCCCGCATTCAAGCGGAACAGTATACAAAAGAATGTGAGGCCAGTGGCATTAAGGTTGAAGAAATGACCATCTCCAATGTCAATGAAATTCAACAAGCGGCAACCAGCTTAATCGGCAAAAAGATTGACGCGATTTATGTGCCAACGGATAACCTCATGGCTAGTGCTTTAACCACCCTCACAGGGATTACCAATGAAAAGAAGATTCCTGTATTTGGTGGTGAAGTGGCCCACTTAAACAGTGGCGCACTTGCAACAGTAAGTATTGATTATTATGAACTCGGCAAGCAAACCGGGGCGATGGCCGCAAAGATTTTGTAGGGCGAAGCCACTCCGGACGCCATGCCAATTGAAATGCCGGAAGTGACCACCACTGCCATTAACAAATTGGCTGTGGATGCATTGGGCATCACTGTGCCGGATGAGTTGACCGAATTCGTGAGCGAATACAGTCAAGAAAAGTAGTTTGAGTAGGTAGTTACAGCAAGGTTTATATTGAGCCGGCTGTGATGATAAATTTGTAGGTTTAGGTAGAATGGAGGAAATCAATATGAAAATGAAAAAATGGATTGCTGGTGTAGCACTCGGTAGCATGATGGTATTGGCAGGTTGCGGCGGTGGAGGCGGCTCCACAGCAGGTAGCGCCGCAGCAGAAGCAAATGCCGACGCATTACAAGTTGGGATTATTCAGCTTGCGGATCACGTGGCTTTAGACCGTGCCCGTGACGGGTTTGAAGCAGGGCTCGAAGAAGCCGGTTACAAGCTCGGTGAAGACGTTGTCATTGAATTCCAAAATGCGCAAGGTGACCAATCCAACTTGGATACCATCACCAAGCAATTTGCATCTGACAAAAAAGATTTGGTGTGCACCATTGCCACCCAAGCCGCGGTGCAAATGAAGAGTGCAAGCAGTGAAATTCCAATCGTAGGGACCGCGATTACCGATTACGAGGCAGCAAAACTCGTTGAATCCAACGACAAGCCTGGTGGTAACCTTACCGGGACCAGCGATATGAACCCTATTAAGGACCAAGTGGCACTGATGAAGAAATTGGTGCCTGAAATTAAAACCGCTGGGATTATCTACAGCTCTGCTGAAGAAAATTCCCGCATTCAAGCAGATATGTTCAAGCAAGAATGTGAAGCATTGGGTATTGCGGTTGAAGAAATGACAATTTCTAATGTTAATGAAATTCAACAGGCAGCAACCAGCTTGATTGGTGAAGACGTTCAAGCCATCTACGTGCCAACTGATAACATGTTGGCAAGTGCCATCACCACCCTCACAGGGATTACCAATGAAAAGAAAATCCCTGTATTCACCGGTGAAGTTGGCATGATGAGCGGCGGCGGCCTTGCAACTGTCAGCGTTGACTACTTCGAACTCGGCAAGCAAACCGGTGCGATGGCAGCAAAAATTTTGAAGGGTGAAGCGACCCCGGATAGCATGCCAATTGAAATGCCGGAAGTTACCACCACTGCGATCAACAAAGCAACCGTTGAAGCATTGGGTATCGAAGTACCTGAAGATCTCACCGAATTTGTTGAGGACTACAGCGCTGAAAAATAACAGCCGGATATGATCAATCACAAAACGAAGGGGTTACACCAACGCCTTCGTTTTGTTTGTTTATTCCGAAAATAATAATTTGCTCGTAAGATGTTAGGATTAACACCTTTCTTATGCTATAATGACTTATAGGTGTTACAGGCATCTTATAATTTTTTGTGTAAGATGGAGGAAACTATGGAACTCATTATGTCTACTGTCGCACAAGGGCTCTTGTGGGCAGTGCTTGCGATTGGTTTGTTTTTAACCTTCCGTATTTTGGATGTTGCAGACCTTACGATTGAAGGCTCTTACCCATTGGGCGGGGCGATTGCAGTAATGGCAATTACTGCCGGCTATTCACCGATTTTAGCTGTGCTTTTGGCTTTTTTGGGTGGTTGTTTGGCAGGTGCCGTGACAGGCTTTTTGCATACCAAACTCAAGATTCCTGCACTTTTGGCTGGGATTTTGACCATGATTGGCCTGTATTCTGTGAACCTTCGCATTATGGGCCGTGCAACCACATCCATCCTCGGCTTGGATACCGTGTATACCTTCTTTGAAGGCAGTATGAGTAAGGTCATGGCGACCTTTACTGTTGGTTTGATTGTGACTGTGGCAGTATGGGTATTCTGCTATGTATTCTTTGGGACTGAACTCGGTGCGGCGATTCGTGCCACCGGGGACAATCCTCAGATGATTCGTGCCCAAGGGGTGAATACCGATATTACCATCATTCTCGGTTTGGTACTTTCCAACGGTTTTGTTGGGATTACCGGTGCATTGCTTGCCCAATCTAACGGCTATGCCGACGTTGGTATGGGGACTGGGGTCCTTGTTACCGGGTTGGCGTCCATCATCATCGGGGAAGTATTGTTTGGCACACGTAGCTTTAAAAACTGGCTCATCAGCGTGGTATTGGGGTCCATCGCTTATCGTGCGGTGGTGGCCTTCGTACTCTGGTTGGGTATGAATCCTAATGACCTCAAGTTGCTTACCGCTGTCATCGTTGCCATTGCGCTTGCCCTTCCGCTTATTAAGAGCAAAGTGCAAAAGATGCGTTCCAACGCGTAATGAGGGGGTCAGTCACATGTTAGATATCAAATCCATTGAAAAAACCTTTAATGCCGGAACCGTTAACCAAAAGAAAGCCTTAAACGGTTTGAGCTTGCACTTGGATGAAGGCGACTTTGTCACCGTCATCGGGGGCAACGGGGCAGGGAAATCCACCATGATGAATGCCATTGCCGGTGTTTTTCCTGTTGACAAAGGTGAAATTACTATAAATAATGTAAATGTAACAAAACTCCCTGAGCATAAACGTGCACAGTTTATCGGTCGCGTGTTTCAGGACCCAATGATGGGCACCTGCGCCAACATGCAAATCGAAGAAAACCTTTCCATCGCTTCTCGCCGTGGGCAAATTCCAGGCTTGCGTTGGAGTGCACGCGCCAAGGACCGTGATTTCTTTAAGGAACGTTTGTCTATGCTCGGTTTGGGCCTTGAAGAACGTCTCACCGACCGTGTGGGGCTCCTCAGTGGTGGTCAGCGCCAAGCGCTCACCCTTTTGATGGCGACCTTGAAGCGTCCGGATATTTTGTTGCTTGACGAGCACACCGCTGCCCTTGACCCAAAGACCGCAGCAAAGGTGCTTGAAATCACTGACCAAATTGTTAGTGAATACGGCTTTACCACCATTATGATTACCCACAACATGCGTGATGCCATCACCCACGGCAACCGTTTGGTGATGCTTGACAGTGGGCGTGTAGTGGTCGATATTAAAAAAGCCGACCATCCAAACTTGTCCGTACAGGACTTATTACAAATGTTTGAGAAGGCCAGCGGCGACGCTATGCTTAGCGACGGGTTGCTCCTTTCTTAATAAAATACTTTATGAGGTGAACAAAAGAAATGATCGTATTAGTCATGAACAGTGGGAGCTCTTCTTTGAAGTTCCAGCTCATCAACATGGAAAACGGCGAAGTTATGTCCAAGGGTCTTGTAGAACGCATTGGTCTTGGCGGCACCGCAGGCTTTGAAGTAAAAGCTAAGGGCGAAAAATTGAAAAAGGACGTTACTGCAGATGACCACAAACAAGCTGTGGCTCTCGTTGTAGACGCACTCACCAAGGGTGACCTTGCAGTTGTTGACGATCTCAGCATGATCAATGCTATTGGTCATCGTATCGTACAAGGTGGGGATTCCTTCCCTAAAGCAGCTGTTGTCGATCAACGCGTGAAGGACCTCGTTGAAGGTTACGGCGTAATGGCTCCACTTCATAACTACGCTGCACTCGCTGGCATCATCGCTTGCGAAGAAAACATGCCTGGCATCCCATCCGTGTGCGTATTTGACACTTCTTACCACATGACCATGGATGCTGCACACTACATGTATGCTATTCCTTACGAAGATTATGAAGCACTCAAGGTTCGTCGTTACGGCGCTCACGGCACCAGCCACAAGTATGTAGCTCGTGAAGCTGCAAAGGCACTCGGTCGCCCAATCGAAGATCTTAAGATTATCACCTGCCACCTCGGTAACGGTGCATCCGTTTCCGCAATCAACGGCGGCAAGGTAATGGATACCTCCATGGGCTTCACCCCACTCGAAGGTCTTGTAATGGGTACCCGTACCGGTGACATGGACCCAGCTGCAGTTCTTTACATCATGAAGAACAAAGGCTTCACCCCAGACGAAATGGATACTTATGTAAACAAGAAATCCGGTCTTCTCGGTGTGAGCGGTCTTTCCAACGACTTCCGTGACATCGAAGCTGCTATGGACGAAGGCAACGAACGTGCACAACTCGCTTATGACATGTTCGTGCTTCGTGTGAAGAAGTACATCGGTGCTTACTACGCAGAACTCAACGGCTGCGATGCAATCGTATTTACCGCTGGTATTGGTGAAAACGACGATCGCGTTCGTGCTTCCATCTGCGCTGACCTCGATGCACTCGGTATCGCTATCGATGCTGACAAGAACAACGGTTGCCGCGAATTCCGTGACATTAGCGCTGAAGGTGCTAAGGCTCACGCTTTCGTTATCCCAACCAACGAAGAATACGCTATTGCTCTCGAAACTGTTGAAGCAATTTCTGAAGCAAAGTAAGTTCAAACTCAAAAAACAGCCTTTCTTAGAAGGCTGTTTTTTTTATGCGAAAATTTTCACACAGCAATGCATTTTCCCCTTGACGAGATGTCATTGAGAGCGTATGTTATTTATGGAATGTATTTTTAATTCGTAATATTTATACTGCTATCAAAAAAGGGGATAAGACATTGCAAAACGAAAATGAAAACGACAAAAAGTATGGGCATCGCGTGTCCGGTGGTGTGATTGCATCACTGATTATGGCGATTGGCTTGCTGTTTTTGGTGGGCGATCTTTCTACCAACGGTGAAGGGCGCGTGAATATTCCGTTCAGTGAGGAAGCGCAGGATTGTCAAGCCAGCGAGGAACGCATGGACAGCTTGGAAATTTTGTTGCACGACTACCTGGAAAATGTAGACGGGAAATGGAATATTTATGTGAAGGACCTTCGTCACGGTTTGACGATGAGTATGAACGACGAACCCATGTATGCGGCTAGCTTGATTAAGCTCTATGTGATGGAAAGTACCTATGCCAATATGGACCGTGTGCTTGCCAATGCGTCAATGATTTATGGGGAGCAAGAGGCGCAGACCATTATCGACAGCTTGCTGGAAAATATGATTGTGCGTTCGGACAACGAATCCTTCAACGAATTGGTACGTATGCACAGCCCGTTGCATAGCTTTACCGAAGGCTGTGCAGTCGTCAATGCTTATTTGTCACAGCAGGATTATAACGATACCGTGGTTGTTCATACCTTACATCCGGCAGAATCTCCTGCTGAAAGCGCTTCTGAGGATCCAAGTGTCTTAAATGAAACCAGCAGCATGGACTGTGGCTTGTTGTTGGAACGTATCTATAACAATGAATGTGTGTCTTATGCTGCTTCCGAAGCCATGCTTGAGCTGTTAAGTATGCAAGAAATCGATACCAAGATTCCTGCCGGGACCGCAAGAGAAATCAAAATTGCCAATAAAACCGGCGAAACCGACAAACAACAGCACGATGTAGCCATTGTTTACACCAAGGACCGTGACTATATTTTGTGCATTATGACGACAGATCTCACCGCAGAAGATGAGGATGCCGGCATTGAAAATGTGAAGGCTGTCGCAAATCTTGTTGAAAATACATTGATTCAACGATAAAAAATAAGAGCGTTTCCAATGATTGGAAGCGCTCTTATTTTTTTATGCCTTTTCAAAAATCTGAGAAACACCGTGTGCATTGGGGTGGCGTTCGATATTGAGGTCTAACAGCTCTTGAATAACCACCTCTGACAAATAAAGGATGCGACAGCCGCGGTTGAGATGGCCGGCGTAGGTGTGAGTGGTATCAGCAAGCACCCCGTGAAGGTGCACATCGCCATCACAGATAAAGCCGTCGATGGCGACCACCTCACAGGCGGTTTGCTGATGGTCGGTGATAAAATCGATGGGATAATCGGTGCCTTGTACCACATTGAGAGAGGTGCGGTCTAAGGTGGCAATACCAGTGAGAATGACCGCATTGGCGACATGGTGCGTGGCAATCAAAGACTCGATGCCCTCGATAAGATCCTCACCCTGTTCAAGTTTTAGGATAAAGGTGCGACCGACTTGATTGGAAACAAAAGTTTGCATGATTGACCTCCTTTGGGTTCTAGATGTCCTCGCCTAAACGAAAGGCTTCCATCATTTTGGCGGTAAGACTGAGCGTGGCATCGCTTTTTGGCATAAATTCGCGCTCCATCCAGAGCGCTTCAGAAAGCTCATTGCGGTCAAGCGTAATATCCGGGCTGCCGTCGAGGTCACAGAAAAAGCCCACCAAGAGGGAGCGAGAAAAGCCCCACGGCTGATTGTCGAAATAGCGGATGTTTTTAACGCGTAGGCCCACTTCCTCCATAATTTCACGGCGCACGGCATCTTCCAAGGCCTCGCCGATTTCCACAAAGCCCGCAATCAGCGCATAGTTGCGGTAGTTTCCGTGGGCATAGCGAGAAAGAATCATGCGCTCGCCGTCACGAATCCCGACAATCACCGCAATGGCAATGTCCGGATAAATAATGTGTCCACATTCGGGACAGACCAAGGCCCGCTCGTCGTTCTTGTGCGTCAGTGGTGTGGCACAACGTCCGCAATAGCGGTGGTCGCGGTACCACGTATCGAGATGTAAGCCTGTGACCATGGCAAAGGCCTGCCATTGGGGCAGCTTGGCACGTAAGGTGCGAATCTCGCGATAGTGTAGCACGTCCGTTTCAGACAGCGCTGTAAGAGGCAAATAAAAATTGACATCCGAAATGGCAAACAGAAATTGTAAAGGCACGTCCTCGCTGACCTCGGAAAGCCGCGGTAGGGCTGTCTCGCTGCTTAAAACAGCGCCGTCCTTATAGGCCAAAAGCACATCGCGGTCACGACGAGGAACGGGATTGGTATATTCGCAATGATAGACCTTGTCCTTCATATTGTGTAGCATAGGGGAGCCTCCTTTTTCTGATGAATGATGTTTATTCCTCGAAGCGCCGTGGATGGTCGTACCAGCCAAAAAGAGAGCGTTTTTCATCGAGGGTCGCCAGACGTGCCATCTCCGGCGCTGTTAGATGAAAGTCAAAGACATCGAGATTTTCTGCCATGCGTGTCGGATGCGCAGACTTGACCACCACCGCAATGCCACATTGGAGCAAATAACGAAGAGCCACCTGAGCGGCAGTTTTACCGTATTGATGACCAATCTCATTCAGTAAGGGTTCGGCAAAAATATTGCGACGTCCCTCTGTAAATGGCCCCCAAGCCTGCATCTGGGTGCCGCCTTTGTGCAGATGTGTGGCAAGAGAGCGTTGGGGATAATAGATATGAGATTCGACTTGATTGAGGGCTGGGATTATGTCGCAATGAGTACAAAAGTCATCGTAGCGCGAGGCGTTAAAATTGGAAATGCCAATCGCGCGCACCTTACCTGCTCGCAAAGCGTCCTTCAAGGCTTCATACATTTCCAAGGCTGCCGGATAAGGCTCGTGTATCAGTAAAAGGTCAATCCAGTTGCTTTGTAGCGTATTGAGGGAGCGTTCAATGCCGGCTTGGGCGGCGGCACGACTTTGACAATCGCGATAGAGCTTGGTGGTGATAAAAACCTCCGTCCGCGCCAGGCCACTTTCACGCAGCGCAGCGCCGACAATGGATTCATTGTCGTACATTTGGGCAGTGTCAATAAGCCGATAGCCCTGCTCAAGAGCCTGCAACACTGTGGCTTTGTTGCGCACATCCCAAGTGCCGAAGCCTAGCATCGGCATGACCACACCGTTATTGAGGGTGATGGTTTCCATAGTCTCATCTTCTTTCATTGGGTCTCTTTTTATTGTAGAAAAACCGTCTTGGAATTGCAACGGTGGACGCATCGTGAGAAGTGGTGGAGAATCGGTGACGATGCTTTTATAATAGAGAGTATGACGACAAGACGGTGTAGAACGGAGGCGGTATTGATGCAGGTGTTGCTGGTAGAAGACGGTGTGGTCTCACGGTAGAGGGCATCGACGTAGTGGCTGCCGGTTCGGTGCAGGAGGCCTTGGCACTTGTGTCGCAGAGGTCGGTGGCATTGGCGATTTTGGATATGCAGCTTCCCGATGGCGATGGCATGGCCATTGCGCGTGCTTTGGCAGGGGTGCCGGTGATTTTTCTGACGGTGGTGGATGACGAGGATCTGATTGTCCACGCTTTTGAAGAAGGGGCAGTGGATTATGTGACCAAGCCCTTTCGTTTGCGAGAGCTGATGGCGCGGGTGAAACGGCATCTGCCCCAAGGGGATACACTTCGTATTGGCACGGTGGTGTTGGATGTGGTGGCAGGCACTGCAAGCATTGACGGTCAAGAGGTGAATCTGACGGCCTTGGAATATCGTTTACTCGAAACCCTTGCGCGCCATCGTGGGCAACTGCTGAGTAGGCAGCAGATTTTGGATGATATTTGGGATGCCACCGGCAATTTTGTCGAGGACAATACCTTGACCGTTTACATCAAACGGCTTCGTGACAAGCTGGGAGATGCCGCCGAGATTGAAACCGTGAGGGGGCGAGGCTATCGTGTACATTAAAAAACAAGAGGTGCGGGCCTTGTCCCAAAACATTCGCCGTGCCATCGACGGTGAAGCGGTGGATGTGCGTGACCACAAGGAAGGGGCGTGGAGCATTCTCAAAAATGACATCCATACCCTCATCAATCTCAAAAATGAAGAGTTGGATGCCACTGCCAAGGAGCATGCATTATTTATGGATTTTATGGAGGATGTGAGCCATCAGCTCAAAACGCCGTTGACCTCAATGATGCTCATGGCGGATTTAATGGCAACGGCATCACCGGAACGTCAAGGGGACTATGTGCGTAACATCAAAATCAGCTTGGATCGGATGGAATGGCTGGTGGATTGCTTGCTCAAGATGGCCAAGCTCGACGCCGGCGCAGTGAGCTTTGACCCGAAGCCGTATGCGGTTAGCGCCCTATTGGAAGAGGCGCAATTGCCCTTGGCGGTGGCGTGGGACATCAAGGCACAGCAGGCGGTATTGAAGGCAGATGCCATGGTGGTGTGTGACAAACGTTGGACGGTGGAGGCGTTGACGAATCTTCTCAAAAACGCCGGTGAGGTTTCCCCGGAGGGGGCCACCTTGATGGTAGAAGGCGGCGACAATCCGCTGTATGGTTGGATTTCGGTACAAGATGCCGGCGAAGGGATTGCTCGAAGCGCCATGCCTACCTTGTTCAAACGGTTTGAAGGCTCTCACAATCCTCAAGGTGTGGGCATCGGCTTGCCACTGGCTTTGGCGATTGTGCGTGGGCAGCACGGTGATATCGACGTAGACGGCGGTGGAAACGGCCACGGTGCCACCTTTACGATGAAATTTTTCAAGTGAGACTAGCCCTTTGCCAAGGCAAGGGGCTTTTTTTGTGTGGCGCGCCTTGGTGACGTCGGAGTCACGGAATAGTCACATTGGCGTGGTAAGATGAAATAAACGATTAGGAGGTGACTGTAATGGCTGTATTAGAAGTCAAAAACCTATGCAAGGTGTACGGCGAAGGCGACACCGCTGTGCATGCGGTGGATCATGTGTCCTTTGAGGTAGAGAAAGGGGAGTTTGTGGCAATTGTGGGGGCTTCCGGTTCCGGCAAATCGACCCTAATGAACCTGATTGGTGGCATCGATCGCCCGACTGGCGGGGAGCGGGTGATTGACGGGGGAGAACCCTATGATACACGTTGGTGATGATTGACGGTGAAGACCTCTATGCCCTTAGTGAAAGTGAGCGGGCAATTTTTCGACGTCGCAACATTGGCATGATTTTTCAATTTTATAATCTGATTCCAACCTTAACGGCAGAGGAAAACATCATGCTGCCGTTTTTGCTGGACAAGCGCCGTCCGGAAAAGGCGAAGGTGAAAGAGCTTTTGGCATTGCTCGGATTGGAGGCGCGGGCGACACATTTGCCGAGCGCCCTTTCGGGTGGACAGCAGCAACGTGTATCGATTGGTCGTGCGCTCATTAACGATCCTGCATTTATTCTTGCAGATGAACCGACCGGTAACCTTGATAGCCAATCCGGCCGCGAGGTGATGGCGCTTTTGCAAATGGCCAATCGCAAATATCATCAGACGGTGCTCCTCATTACCCACGACGAGCGCATTGCCCTTTCTGCCGACCGCATTCTGACCATTGGCGATGGCAAGCTCCTGCGCGATGAAGTTTTGAAGGGCGGCGAGTAGGATGAATGTGCTAATCAAACTGGCATGGTCGCAGCTCAGACGCAATCCGATGCGAAGCGGTTGGACGGTGGCTGCGATTGTGCTTTCAACGGCTTTGACCACCATGGTGGCAACCTTTGTGGTTTGTGCCCATGGCATGCTTGAAGGGATGCTCGGTAAAGGCTATGGTCAATACGGGCAAACCTACACCGTACTATTGGGCATTCCGGCGCTGGTGCTCGGGCTGATGGTGGCAGTGATGGCGATTGTTGTCATCACCAATGTGTTTCGCATTAGCGCCCGTGAACGCATGCAGGAGCTGGGGCTTTTAAAATGTGTGGGGGCAACACCGCGTCAAATTGGACAGTGTATTCTTTATGAAGGGGTGCTGTTGGCTGCGGTAGGGATTCCTTTGGGGATTCTGGCAGGGCTGGGATTGAGTGCCATCGGTATTGCGGTGGTAAACAACGGCCTCGATGCCCTCAATGCACTAAGTCACATCATGATCAAAAAGCTGACCTTTCATTTGACGTGGACGGTGTCACCGCCGGCGTTAGTGGCATCGGCGGCGGTGTCCTTTGTGACGGTGCTGGTGAGTGCATGGCGACCGGCGCAGCAAGCGGCCAAGGCCAGTGCTGTAGAAAATGTACAAGGCGCGCGCACCATTCGCTTGCCGAAGCATGAAAGCCTGTTCACTAAGGCGGC